>JBEKCP010000066.1:0-15353 GCA_050014815.1 Thermoguttaceae bacterium
AGCAGGGGCTCCGCTGCACGGACTGTCACGGCGGCAATTCCCAGACGGAGGAAGTCCGGGCCGCACACGCCACCGAGGACGGCTTCCACAAGGTCGCCTCCCCGAAAGACGTCCCCGAGTTCTGCGGGAAATGCCATGCCAACATCGAGTACATGCGCCGCTACCGCCCCTCGCCGCGGACCGACCAGCTTGCCGAATACTGGACCAGCGGCCACGGCCAGAAGCTGAAGGCCGCCGGCGATCCGAACGTGGCCACGTGCATCTCCTGCCACGACCGGCCGCACGGGTCCGGCCAGGAGAAGGCCAAACACGGGATTCGGCCCGTCACGGAAATGGACTCGCCCGTCTATCGCACCCGCGTGGCCAAGACCTGTTCGACGTGCCATTCCGATAAGAAGTTGATGGCGGGCCGCCAGTACCACGGGCAGCCGCTCCCTTGCGACGAATATGACAAGTGGACCCGTAGCGTCCACGGCAAGGCGCTGCTCGAAAAGGGGGACCTCAGCGCCCCGACCTGCAACAACTGCCACGGCAACCACGGCGCGGTCCCGCCCCAGGTCGATAGCGTCGCCAACGCCTGCGGCACCTGCCACGGCAAGGTGGCCAAGCTCTTCGCCGATACCCGGATGAAGCACAAGTTCGAGTCGGAGGGCCTGCCGGGCTGCGCCACCTGCCACGGCAACCACGAGATCGTTCGCCCCTCCGACGAGATGTTGGGCATGGAGGGCGGGACCTTCTGCGCCCGCTGCCACCAGCAAGGCAAGTTCGGGGCGACCATCGCCGGGGCCGACGTTGCCAAGCGGCTCCGCGGCGATCTCGATCGACTCAAGGAAGGTATCGACTCGGCCCAGGACACCTTGACCAAGGCGGCGCGGCTGGGCATGGAGGTCAGCCAACCGCAGTTCAGGCTCCGCAATGCCTTCGACGCCCTGACCAACGCCCGCTCCCTGGTCCACACCTTCCAGCCCGAGCCGGTCGAGAAGGCCCTGGACGAAGGCCTGAAAGTCGTCAGCGAGGTCCAGGAGAAGGGCGAGCACGCCCTAGAGGAGTATACGACTCGGCGAATCTGGCTGGCCGCCTCGCTGGCGCCCATCTTGCTGGTGATCGTCCTCTTGTTGCTCTACATTCGCGCGCACCCGGCGCCGAAGTCGGCCGATCCCGCGGGATAAGACGGACGGCCGGTGAAGCGGAAATACGCAGGACGCAGAAAAGGTGACTCGCACGACGGCGATAATTAGGCATCCCGCTTTCCAGTGGTGCATCGGGATGATGTTTCCCTATCTCATCCTCTGTCTGGGTGAGGCACACGGCCGAATAACGGGCACGTTTGCCGACGTGCCGCGTTGGGCGGTCGGCTTGGTCTTGCTCGCCGGGTTCGCTATTAGCGCGGCCGCCATCTGCCGATGGCACAGTGTTAGCGTGATCGAGAGGCTTCTGATGCTCGTCGTTACCGTGCCACTCATGGTTGTATGCTTCGTGGTGGCCGTGGTTCTGATCGTTTTCCTGTTTGGGTTCGAGGCGACATAGCTACGTCTGGGGCACAAGAGGTGGCGGGCACCAAATCCAGAGGATCCGGAGGACATGGTAATGGATATTCTCGCCGTCTTGCCTGGATTTGGTGCCGGTCACCACTTGTCCGCCTGCCGAGCCTGCCCCCGAGTCGAAGTTGAAGATGATGGAACGATTTGCGGCAAAGGGAGTTATGAAAATGCCCGAGCCACGCTTGCATCGGGCCTCGCCCCAGGGGTACGATTGCGGGGATGGGGGCCGTGAATTGAGGCAAGGGCTCGTTGCTGCGGTGAGTTATCTAGCGTAGGATGTTGTTATGGAATCCGTGATTCGCGATGTCAAGAGCCTTGAATCAGATCAACGCCACCTGTACGAGGCGGTAGTCGGCCATGCCCTGCGTGAGAACCAAGGGATCATCCTCCACGTCATCGAGCTCGGGGCCGAGCCCGATCAGGCGACTCGTCGAGCGGCGTTGAGCCGGGCCGTCGAGATCGCGCGCCAGGGTCGAGAAGCGGCAAAGGCGCAGGGCACCACGGAAGCGGACGCGGGCGCGGCGATCGACGCGGCGATCCAAGAAGTCCGCCAATCTGAACGCTGATGCGCGCCGTGCTCGACACCAATGTTCTAGTGCGGGCGATGGCCTCCCCGTCAGGCCCAGCGGGAGAACTATTCGAGCGAGTCTCGGCTGACCATGTGCTTGTCGCGTCGCTGGAGTTGCTCGAAGAGCTTTCCCGCGTATTGGGGTATGATTCGGTACGTCGCATTCACCAGCGAACTGACGTCGATATCACGGAATTCCTTGCGAGCGTCGGAGGCGGTGCGACTGTTGTCCCGTTGCCGACGCCTCTGCCGCAAATAGTGCCTGGCGATCCCAAGGATGATCTGGTCGTTGCCACAGCGGTCGCGGGAAAAGCCGACGTGATCTGCACGCTTGACCGCCATTTCTATCAGGACAGCGTGCAAGATTACTGCCGCCAGCGGATGATTGAAATCATGGATGATGTTCAACTGCTGGCGCATCTGCGGAGCACGGCGGAAGAATCAGAACCATCTTGAGGTGGGTACATGCCAATCCGTCTGACGGAAGACCAGTGGGCAGAGGCCAAGCAAGGAGACGAAAGTCCCGTGCGCGTCGTCGATCCTGCGGGTAGCGCGACGTTCGTGCTGGTGCGGGCGGATGTGTACGAGCGATTCAAGTCGCTGTTCGAGGAGGATCCGGTGACCGAGCAGGAGCGGTTGTTCCAACTCCAGCAGTTCGGAAAACGCGCCGGCTGGGACGACCCGGAAATGGACGTCTACGACTGATCAGCAGTTGATCAGCTCCCTGCGCCTCACTGATGGCGCGGATCAATGACTCCCTCAAGGTAGCCCTCGACTTGCCTTGAGTCGAACGAGGCTGGCACCCCTTCCGGGGTGCGTGGGCTCGGGGGATCGTTGCCCGGGGGTCTGCGCTGCGCTGCGACCCCCGGCTACTCTCTGCCAAGCCTCCGGCTTGGGGCCCCGGTGGAAATCAGCCCTGCGGCGACGCGCTACAATTTGGCGCGGCATACCGCGGCATGGGCACGGTGCCGGCACGCGCGGCGGCAAGGAGCATGTAGAGGAACTGCGCCAGGAGGGCGCCGCCGACGTAGACCCCTCCGCCCGTGGAGCCGCCCCCGTAGCTGTGCAGGCCGGAGCCCATGATGAAGTTCACGCCGTACCAGGCGACGACCACCAGCGAGAAGCAGAGCACCGACAGGACCGCCAGGCCGAAGTGGGCGACCCAGCCGATGTGCCGGGCGTGCAGGACGGCAACGTAGCCCAACAGCGTCACCAGCGCCCAGACCTCCTTGGGATCCCAGCCCCAGAACCGGCCCCAGGAGTAGTCGGCCCAAACGCCGCCCAGCACCGTGCCGACCGCCAACAGAACAACTCCGACTTGCAGGGTCCGGTAGCAGAATCGGCTCAGCCACTCGATCGCGTCGCGGCTCGGCGATCCGAAGAGATAATAGCCGAGCGTGATATTGCCGAGTCCCAGGGCCAGGGCGAACGCCGCATAACTGAGGGTGATGGTCATCACGTGCGTCACCAGCCAGAAGTTGTTGCGCAAGACCGGCTGGAGCGGCTGGAGGCTCGGGTCCAGCAGGGCGGGGCAGTTGTCGGCCAGGATGAGCGCCCCCGTGGCGAGGACGGAGGCCGCGGCCAGAATGAAACGTTTTCGGTAGACCAGCTCGAAGACCAGGCCCAACACCGCGACGCCCAGCCCCACGTAGATGACCGATTCGTACATGTTGGTGACGGGCGCCCGGCCGGAGATGGCGATCCGCATGACGAAGCCGACGAGCATGGCCGCCATGCCGAGGAGGTAAGCTACGATGGCCGCCCCATAGAGTCGCGACCAGCGGGTTCCCATCTCGAAGAGTACGCCAAGGCAGGCGGCCAGCATCAGGAGCCAGGCGAAGCGGAAGGGGACCCAGTGGTTGTAGGCCACTTCGAGGTCGATCTTGGCCGCCGCGGGATAGGCGCCCAGTTGCGGTCCGAGGCGGCGGGCGGCCGCGAGGAATGCCGCCGAGGCATCGTTGAATTCCCCGGGCGACTTTGCCAGGTAGGCGGCCCGGACCGCCAGGAACTTGTCTTTCAACTCCCGCATCGCGCCGGCGGGATCGGTCCGGTCGTCGAGCGAGGCACGCGCCAGGTAATCGAGCGAGGCCCATTGATTCTCGTCGTCCTCGGCCAGCGGCAGCACGGCGAGGCGTCGTCCGGCGCGATGGTCCTGGTAGCTGCGGAGGCGGCGGCCGACCTCGACGACATTTTTCTCCAGGGGCTCTAGCGGCCGGTCCGGCGTGCAGGCGAGTTTCCGCGCCAGGCCCACCAGCAGGGTCGTGGTCTGCGACTTCGGGTCGCGGACTTCGGCCCGGCTCAACTCCTGCGGCGAGATATATTTTTGGCTTTCGGCGAGCCCCAGGGCTTTGCGGAGTTCGAGGGAGTCGATAAGGATGAAGGGGCAGGAGTCCCATTTGTCGGGCGGGCAAGAGGCGGAGGGGTGCGTGGCGGTACACATGCCGGCCGCCGGGGCCTCGCGGCCACTGCCCGGGTCGGACGGCCTGGCCGCGGATTTCGGCGGCCGGTCCCATCCCGGCCAGTCCAACAATACGGACATATAGAGGGCCGTGGCGTCCAGGGTCCGGCCCGTCTGGGGATCGGCGAGGCTGCTGCGGTTGCCCAAGAGCCGCCAGGTTTCCCAGGCCAGGCTGTCAAGCGGTTTCTGTCGCCCGCCGTCCTGGACCGCCAGGGATCGCCACGGCTTCCAATCGAAGGTCTCCGGTGCGGCCTGGGCGAAGGCGGCCGCCGTGATGGTCCAGGCGGTCAATAGGGCGATAAGACAATGCCGCATGAGCGATTCCTTTTCAGGCAGCCTTTCCTAGCGTTGAGATCGTCGAGTCATTCTTCGGTCGCACCAAGACCGTGCGACTGAACACCCTGGCGCGGGTGCAGAACATCACGGCGCTGCCCAGACAAACCATCAGGCTCCCCAAGTACTTCAGGAACCTGCCCGGGTCGCAGGCCACGGTCAAGACGGAGCCTTTTCCGCCGGGCAGGAGGCCGGACTGGTAGAAGGTGAACTTGCCGTGGACCATGGGCTGGTTCATGGAAATCTCTTGTTGCTGCCGGTCTTCGCAGCCCGGATCGGCCACCTCCACGGAGCTGGCGAACGAGGCGTCGCCCATGCCGCCGGGATTCATGCCGCGAGTACACTTGGAGAGCCGCACCGCGAAGCCCAGCGGAAGCTCGTCGTAACCGAAGGAAAGCAGAAGGGGCCCCTCGGGCGTCTGAATATGCTCGGGCAACTGGCTTTGGTCATCGTGCGCGAGCCATAGCCGTTGGGTCCGGCCGCCGGCAGTCACCTCGACTTCCGCCGCGGCCGGGGCCTCCGGGCTGGCTCCCCGAGCGGCCGACCAACCTTCGGTTGTCGCCCGCGGCCGGAAAGAGACCTCCTGCCGGGCATGGGCAAGAAATTGGATAATCGAGACGGAGGAGTTGCCCCAGGTCGGGACGGAATCGCCCGCACGGACCAGTCCCCGGGACTCGTGCTTGCCGCCGATACCGACGCGGCAGTAGAGCTTGCCGTCGGGGGCGGCCAGGAACTCGACCCCGGACTCGGCCTTCACGGCCGGGTGGTGGTACCAGAACCTGACCGGACAGTCCCGACCGCGCACGCCGTCAAAACTCATCAAGGGATACCGGGCAAAGGCGATTTGCCGGATCGGCTCTTTCTTGCCCGGCAAACGGACCTCGACTTCCACCAGGGGATTCTTCGGCTCGTCGCCGTTGGAGGCAAACCCGCCGTTGGCATCGGGTCGGGCATTGGGAATATACTTGACTACTTTCACGGCAGCCCCGTCCTTGGCCAGCGAAATGGTCTTTCCGACGTTCTCACTCAGCGGGATCCGCTTCACGCTGCCCTCGTAGTGGATCGCGAGGACTCCGAGGCTGTCCAGCGGCCCGGGCGGCGGGGCGAGGAAGTCGTCAACGAGGGAGTCGGCGGCGGCGCGGTAGAACGCGAGCCTCGCCGAGCCGACGGCCGCTTCCGCGCCGAACTGGCTGGCCACGAGCCAGTGCTCCGCGCCCGCCGCCTCCTCCGGCCCGGCCATGGCGAACTTGAGGGCCGCGGGGCCCTCCCCCACCGGGTCGGCGTCCCAATTCTGATTGCGGCAGGCATGGGCCAGAAACTTCGTTACCTTCAGATTCACCCCGCTAATCTCGCCAAAGTCCAAAGACTTGCCGTCGGGCCAATCGGTCGGCCCGGGGCGGAAGACAAAGGCCGCCGGCCGCCGGTCCTCTCGGTCCGGTCGCCCCGGCCACGAGACCTGGAAGCGGCTGTAGTCGTGGAGCACGATGCGATCGCTCGCCGCCCCCTCCTCCAAGGGGAGTTGGCCGTCGATGCCACTCCGGTAGGTCTGAATCGAGCCGGCCAGCAGCACCAACAGCCCGGCGTGGGTAACCAGGAAGGCGGTCTGGCGTTTCTTCCAGGGGAAGCGGATCAGGGCGGCTGCCAGGACGTTTGCGCCCAGGAGCCCCATCGTCGTCACAAACCATCGCGCGTCATAGACATACCAACGCGCATAGTCCCTCCCCTTGGCGGCCTCCAGGAAGGTCGCGGCGGCCAACACGATGGCCAGGAGGACCAGTAGCACGATGGCCAGTTTCAACGAGGCCAGGAACCGAACCGTGGCGACTGCCCACTGGCGAACCATGGCGAAGACCCTCCGAGCAGGAAAAGGTGACAGGCACCTTTTGCGAAGTGGCCGCATGATAATGAGGGTCCCGGAATCGACCAACACCAGTTTTCGGTTTTCGGCAGAATTTCGCCGGGATTGATTACCACGCAACGGCAGTTTCCCGCGAAACCGTTTCGATGCGAAAAGTCGCGTGGTTTTGACAACTCCGGCAGTCAATAATACGGTTTTTCCGCCCCAAAAGAGTGCCTCGGACAAAGAATTTTTCACTGTTGTAGCCCTACTTAAACGACTAAACGAATAAAGCCACAGATGTCGCAAAAGCCGCGCGTCAATTACGAGTGATAGGAAATGGTTTCCCGGCGAGTTGGAACCAGTCGCTAAATGCGATAGAGGACTCATAAGGAGGTGGGACCGTGCGAACCGTCACGCCCAATAAGGGTAGAGTTCAAGTCTCTCACGTGGGACTAGTCCTTCTGGGAGTATTGTGCCTGGGAATGGCCGCGTGCAGGTCGTCTAACGAGCCGACGCGGCGCATGGAGCCCAATGTGGAGCCGGGGCACCCCAGGGCCAATAACTTCTTCACGCAGGTTTCGTATCAGGAGGTGCGGACGGCGGTGCCCAAGCTGGAGGGGGCCGAGTACGTCAACGACGCCGAAATCTGCCAAACCTGCCACGAAACCTACGTCAAGACCTTCGCCGACAACGTACACCGCCGCGACAATTGCGAGTCGTGCCACGGCCCTGCCAGCCGCCACGTCGAGACGCGGGGCAAGGAACCGGGGCTGATCTTCAGCTTCAAGACGGGAGAGCCGTCGGTCCGGGCGGAGGCATGCCTCCGGTGCCACGAGGAGAACCAGTGCGCCGAGGGGACGCAGTGGCGGACCTCGAAGCACGCGCACTGCGGCGTGACCTGCGTGGACTGCCACCGGGGCCACTACAACGTGCCCTACGGCACGCCCGCCACCACCGCGCCCAGCGTAACGTCGGATCAGACCGGCGACCCGGTCGCCAAGCTGGCCTCGCTGCGCCTGGCCGCCCAGCCCGCCGCGCCCAAGCAGGAGCTGCCTTCGCTCCGCGGCACATCGGGGCACCTGGGCGCCTGCACCCCGACCATCTGCTTTCGCTGCCATTGCGACAAGAAGGACTTGCAGCAGATCGCCGGTCCCCACCAGATCTGCGGTCCCAACGGCTTCAATTGCACTACTTGCCACAATCCGCACGGCGCCTTGAAGGAGTACAGCCGGAAGGACCTCTGCCTCACCTGTCACAGGGGGGCCCCGACGATGGCCTGGCACTCCTCGATCCACGCCAACAACGGGATTGCCTGCACCGACTGCCACGATCCGCACCCCAGGGCCTGCGTCCCGCAGTTCGTCGAAATCGACCACTACCAGGTCCAGCGCGCCAAGCGGCTGCCCATGTCCGTGCAGCAGCCGCAGGCGTGCTACAAGTGCCATGCCAAGATCTACGGCCTGAACGCCATGCCCTACCACCACCCGATCAAGGAAGGGAAGATGGTCTGCTCCGATTGCCACGATCCGCACGGCCAGTACCTGGACAACCTCAAGGAGGAGACGGTCAACATGCTGTGCTACAAGTGCCATGCCGAGAAGCAGGGGCCGTTTACCCACGAGCACCCGCCGGTCACCGAGAACTGTTGCACCTGCCACGAGCCGCACGGCACGGTGACCAAGGACCTCTTGCGGCAGCCGGTGACGTTCCTGTGCATGCGGTGCCATCCCGGGCACTCGAACGACAGCGTTGCCAACATCCTCTCCGGCTCGACCTCGCACAGCGTGACCACGACGGCCGCTAAGTTCCAGAAAGGGTTTTTCACCGACTGCACGGCCTGCCATGCCGACGTCCACGGCACCAACAGCCCGTCGTTCAGCGGGCACGGAACACTCGTGCGTTAACCAACCATCAACGCCCTCGCGCCGCAAGGGCCCTGGGGCGAGTTATCACCGTTCGCAGCAGGGGGGCTGCTCATGCTTCGCAAATACATCGTTTACGTCCTGGGTGTACTGGCTTCGGCGGCGGCTTTTAGCGCCGCGGTCTTCGGCGACGAGACCAAAGACGCATACCTTGATCCGCCGGCAAACACCGTGGTTTCCGATTTCGAGGCCCGCTTCGGCTACTGGGGCTCGCACACGCACGGCAGCCCCGTGAAGGTGGGCGAGTACCAGGACCTGTCGCCTTCGCCCTTCTACGACATCGACGCGCTGCGGAGCGACGGCTGCCGGACCCTGAACCTCACGATCACCGGAATGGACGAGGAAACCAGCGCCGCCACCGTGAACTTCTACCGGCCGGACGTCCAGGTCAACGTGGACTACCAGCGGTTCATTCACAACTACGGCCACGATAACCTCGGGCAGTTCACCCAGGCATCAACCGCCGGCAACACCGACAACCGATTCCTCAGGCAAGACGTCAACCCCGGCGAGGACTACGCCTTCCGCGTGCAGGAGCTCAAGGCCAATTTCAAGTGGATGATCAACGACGACCTCAAGGTCCGCCTCGACGTGTGGGGGATGTACAAGGAGGGGGAGCGGCAGGTCAACGCGATGCAGGAATGCTACCATCACAACACCAGCCCGACGGACCCCTCCGCTTCCGTGCCCGCCGCCGCCGTCCCCACCGGCGCCAGCTATTGCCACGTCGTCAGCCAGGCGCAGCACATCGACTGGCAAACCACCGAGGTCAAGCCGGTCATCGAATGGAACCTCGGCCCGATCGTCCTCGAGTATTCCCGGCCGATGCGGGTCTTCCAGCAGGAAGACCAGAGCGTCTACCGCTTCTATGACTTCTCCGCTGAGACACACGAAACGGATTATGCGCCGTACAGCATGATCCCCAACAACACCACGCAGATCGACCAGTTCAAGCTGAGCGCAACGCTGGACGAGGACAACCGCTTTTACGGATTCCTATACACGGGCAACACCCGGAGCGAGGGAGAAATGGTGGTGGCGAACACGTCGGGCGGCTTGAGCGGGCTCGCCGGGGTGGTCAACAACCGCCGCATGGAGGGCGCCGATCTCCGCTGGACCAATACGACCATCGACAACCTGACGATCACCCCCTATGCCCGGTATGTGAAGGAACTCAGCGACTACGGCGTGCCGGCGGCGGATACCACCTTCCCCCTCGACTACGAGCGGACGCAAGTGGGGGTGCGAACCCTATGGCGGCCCTTCGGCCGCGGCTTCGGGCTCGGTGGGCTGGCCATCAACGGTGAATTCCAGCACAGCGAGCTGCACCGCTCCAACCTGGACTTCCCCACCGACAACATTAACGCCACGCTCGTCGAAGAGGACACCATCAGCAACATCTTTTCCATCGGCCCTTCGGTGCGGTGGTCGCCGCAGTTGGACACGTACCTCAAATTCAAGTATTACGACACCAAGGATGCCCTGTACGCCGTGGCTTACAACGCGAGCGCCAGCCAGCCCTACACCGCCCAGGCGACCAACAGCGCCCTGCCCGCGTACGACGCCATCACCGAGTTCGGCGGCACCTGGCTCCCCGCCGACCACTTCATGCTCAACGGCTGGGTCGGCATCGACATGCAGAGCCAGAGCGAAGGCCGGTTGACGGTCGTCGGCACCGGCGCCTCGCTCCCGACGCGGACGGTCCCGCTGACTTTCAGGTCCGATAATTACCCGTGCGGCCTCAACGGCTCCATCCAGGCCAACGACAAGTGGACGCTCAACTTCGGCGCCGCCTATTACACCAACTGGATCGATCAAGACCAGACCTTCAGCCCCGGCTCGGACCACGGGTTCACCGGCGGCGTCACCCCGCCGTTCGGAGCGCTGGTGAACCGCATCGCCTATGGGGGGCGGGCCGGCGTGCTCAACCTGGGCTTCACCTATTACCTCACCCCCAGGATGCGATTCTCCGGCCAGGGCGAGTACGTCCACGGGATCGACTCCGCGTACCAGCTCTCCGGCGATCCCAACTTCGGAACGACAAGCGTGCCCGTCAACGGCGGCGGGACGACGACCCCCAACGCGCAAACCGCGGCCATCCCCGGCTTGTACCGCGACGACGTGATGATCACGCGGGTCTCGCTGGGCGTCGATTACCTGGTCTCGAAGCGGTGTACCGCGTACTTCCGCTACGTCATGATGGACTACCAGGACAGCGCAAACCAGGCGGAGATCGCCGCCGACGTCGTCGCCAACGGGTCGGCCAACGGGCTGCCGCTCTCGGGCATCTCCAACCTGTTCCTGGGCGGATTCAGCGCAACCTTCTAACCTTCGCTCATCGACCCTTATGGAAACAATCAGCGAAGATTAGCGAGCATCAATCTCGCTGCGGGAGGCGCGTTTACCATGCGTAGGCTTCGGGCGCCTTGCCCCCGGGGCCGGGAAAGATCTCGTCGAGCCGCCCCATGGCTGCGTCGTCGAGCGACACGCCGAGCGCCGCGAGGCTCCCGGTGAGTTGGTCCAGGGTTCGCGGGCCGAGGATGGGGCTGGTGACCACCGGGTTCTTCAAGAGCCAGGCGATCGCAACGTCGGCCGGACGCTCGCCGAGCTCGCGGCAGAAGGCTTCGTACGCTTCCAGCTTCGCGCGATGCTTCTCGATCTCTTCGGTCGCGGCGCCGCGCCGGCCGCTTGCTTGCTTGTCGCCGATGCCGCCGAGCAGCCCCGCGGCCAGAGGACTCCAGGGCACGACGGCCATGCCGTACTCGCGGCAGGCCGGGAGCACTTCTAGTTCGACCGTCCGCGAATTCAAGTTGTACAAGCTCTGCTCGGCGACCAGCCCGAGCATATTCCGCTGCACGGCCTTCTCGCTGGCCTGTGCGATGTGCCAGCCGGCGAAATTGCTGCTGGCCACGTAGAGCACCTTGCCTTGGGCGATCAACACCTCCATGGCCTGCCAGATTTCTTCCCACGGCGTTTCCAGCTTGCAGTGCGGGGGACGGCACAGTTGGACCTCGGGCAGTTTCCACAATCGCCTGGTCGATGGCTGTGTTTCGCCCCGGTCGATGTGGTGCATGTAGTAGACGTCGATGCGATCGGTCTTTAGTCGCCGGAGGCTTTCGTCGCACGCGCGCCGGATGTGGAGGGCCGAGAGCCCGCGGTCATTCACGCCGAATCCCATCGGCCCATAGACCTTCGTCGCCAGCACGATCCGGTCGCGGCGTCCGCCTTGCGCGAGCCACTTGCCGACGATGTTTTCGGTGATTCCTTCGCCGATTTGGAAGCCATAGACGTTGGCCGTATCGAAGAAATTGACGCCTTGGTCGATCGCCGCGTCCATGATTGCGAGACTCTCATCCTCCGGCGTTTTCCAGCCGAAGTTCATCGTGCCCAAGCAAAACCTGCTGACGACAACTCCGGTGCGGCCGAGGTGCGCGTATTGCATGTTTGCGACTCCTTCGTAATGGGTGATTTCCGGACCGCCGTTTTGCAAGAATCTTCTTTACTTGAAGCCGCCCATGAAGGCGGTGCCGGTCTTCGTCCGCTGACCCTCGTGATACGTGTCGCACGTGCCGACGATCTCGCTGCCGACCACGCGGCCGCTCAGCCTGAATAGGTAGGCGCCTGTCTTGGGCCCGTTGGCCTTGTCGACCGTGCCCTCCAACGTGGCGGTGAACCGGCTGCCCTCGAATTTGACCTCTGCGCGGCGGAAGGCGCCTTGCCATCCTCCCTTGTTGTTGCTCCAACCGCCCTTGTCGGCGCGGCCCTCCGAGGCGATGAAGTCGCAATAGAGCCGGCGGAACCACGGGGCGCCGCCGTTGACGGCGTCGTCCAGTTTCAGGTGGATGTGCACCGGCTCGGGGACCGGCGGCACGGCCGCCAGCTCGCCGAACACGGGTCCCGAGACCTTCTGGTCGCGGAACGTGCCCGTGTAGGAGCCTTGCAGGATGCGGCCGTCGAGCAGCTTCGCGTGGATCTCGAAGAGGCACGGCGAGGGCTGTTTGTCCTTGGGCACGTAGGGATCGGCGTTCACCGTGGCGCGGAGCCGGCCTTCGAGCCTGTCGCCCACCAGCCGCAGCTCGGCGGGATCCACGTCGTGGTAGGTGTGGTTCCAACCGCCGCTGTAGGCAATGCCGGGCTGGAACCGCCCGTCGAGGCGAGGAAGGAACACATGGAGTTGGTGGGCGGCGGCGACTGCCCCGTGCAACTCGATGTAGTAGACGGCCCGGTCCTCCGGCTGGGCGGCCATCGGTTCGAGAGTGCCGCGGAACGGTCCGCCGGGCGCCTCCTTGCCGCCGATGCACTTCGTGAAAACGCCGCCGATCTGCGGGCCGACCACGCGGCCGTCGAACGCGAAGACGTAGGTCGCTTCCTGCCCCGCCTTCTGCTCCTGCGTGGGGCGGACGGTGATCGAGCCGGCCAGCCGCTTTCCGTCGAAAACCAGGTTGTTCTCCGTGATCGCCGATTCGAAGTAGTTGATCTGGGCCCGTCGGCCCCAGCCGTAGATCAAGGACTGCACCAGCTTGCCGTCCTTGAAGAAGAGCCGCGGATAGACGCGATTGCCCCAGGACTTCGGGCCCAAGGCGCCGGTGCCGCTGCCGTTCTCCATCTGGAGATCGACGACCCAGTAGCCGGCCAGGTCGGGCCGCGGGGCCAATCTGCCGGAGATTGCGCCGGACGACTGCTCCGCAGGCGCGTTCTCGCGCCCCGCCCCGCATGTCCCTTCGAACGCGCCGGTGATCATGGCCCCGTTGAGGGTCGCATCGATCCGGTAAGCGCACGCCCTCGGCTTGCCGTCGGCGGGCCAATACCCGTCGAAGACCAGCGCGGCCTTGAGCTGTCCGCGGATCCGGTTGCCCTCCAGCACCAACTGCGAGGCATCGGCGACATGGTTGGTATTGCTCCGTGCGGGGCAGGCCGCCAGGGCATCGGTGAACTTCCCGTTTTCCGCCCTCAGGTACACGTGCATCGCCCTCTCCCCCGGCAGCGCCTTCTCCAGCACGATCTCATGGATCGCATTGGCCGCGTCGGGGACCGCGGGGGCCGCCAAGGCACTGCTCGTGCAGACCGCAACAAAAACAACAGCGATCACGCAGTCCTTGAACTGTCTGGCCATCGATCGCAAATTGCCCAGCGCGCCGGCGAAGTATCCGGGGCACTCCTGCCCCGCCCCGCCCGGCAGCGTCACGCTGTGGTACGAGACCCACAGGAACTTCCTGCCCTCGATCTCCTCGACTTGCCAAACGACCTCTTTGCCGTCTGCTCGGACGACCAGGTTCCGGCCCTCGACGCCGGCGGGTGCTGCCAATCCCAAGCGGACCGGTTCGTCCACATACCGGACGTCGGTCGGGTTGGTGAGCTTCCAGGTCTCCCCGGCGCCCGAGGACTTGACAATGGTCTCGTTGGCCGCGTAGCCGCGGGCACCGCCGGCCGCGGCAAGCAACACGGCACCGGAACTACCGGCCAGGCATGTTCGGAGGAAACTACGCCGATTGGAAGGAATGGTCATGCGATTGTTCATGCTTGCGATCCTTGATTGGCCGAGCCGCAAACTTCCGAAATCGTCCATGCGGGAGGGAGATTGGCTGGTAACTCAGCTTAGTGTGTAGTCGTCGGCTGGTCAACCCCTCACCTTTTGCGATCATCCGAGAGCAATCCGCCGCAGGTGCGACAATCCGGCCAAAGAGAAGCTGAGGGGGAGCTATGACCGTCCGCCTTCTCGAATTCCGTCGCCCCCTTGGCGTAGGTCTTGGCTAGCAGGAGCCAACAGAGTGCGGATGGCAGATTCGTCATGGTTTGTCCCTTTCAAGAGAGTCTTGGATTGTTCTACGGTTTCGCCGCAGCCCGTTGGGCGACCTCGCTCACCAGCGCGTAGAGCCGCGCGAGCAACTGCTGTTCCCGGTCACCTCCTACGCCTTGCTGGTACCAGTTCAACATCTCCTCGATCATCGCCTCGCAGCGCTTCGCCAGCTCCGTCGGCGGCGGCGGTCCGCCGGTCTTCAAGGGAAAGATTCTCTCCTGGAAGGAGCCGGTCAACGTGCCCTTGCGCTCGTAACCGCGGTACTTGCCGGTGTACGTGCCCGTCACGGAACTGCCCTTGCGGACGACTTCGATGACATAACTGCCGTGGCAGTCCTGGCCGGCCTCGTCGCGGTCGAGCGTGATTTGCACATCGAAGGTCAACGGCTCGGTCTTCACGATCTTCCCTTCCGCCTCGCGCTTGAAGTGGTTGAAACCGGTCGCTTGCGGCTTGATGTGGAGTCCGTCGGTGTGGTGGGCGATGGTCAGGATCAGGTCGCCGCCGAACAGCTCGCCGCCGACCAGGGGTACCTGGTGCCCGCCGCGCGGCTTGCAGACGCCGCCGAACAAGAAAAGCTCGGTCAGGTCGCACATGGCAACCGGCGGCGGCGTGAGCACGTCGAGATACTCGCACATGGCCCGCATCGCCTCGCACTCTTGAATGCCCTGGCGAAGCATTTCCAGTTGCTGGGTGGCTAGCGCGCCGTGCGGGCCGGGGGCCGCCAGGGCCCGGGGCGTGCCGCCGATGGCGTTGCCCAGGTTCGAGTAGGTCCCCAGCGGACTGCGCATGCTGCCGTCGGCGGCCTTGTAGGTCCAGTAGTCCAGCCCCTTGAAGCCCACGCCGTCGTAGCCGTTGACGAAATCCAGAATGGCGACCAAGCCGCGAAACGTGCCC
>JBEKCP010000067.1:0-28407 GCA_050014815.1 Thermoguttaceae bacterium
CCCGACCCCGACCGCGTCCTCGGCCCGATGGGCCCCGCGGCCGGGGTTGCGGGGGGGGGCTGGCCCGCGGTGGAACGGGCTGGCCGCCCCGGGGGGCACGCCCGCCCGCTAAACGGCAAGTGGCTAAACGGCGCGTAGCGCTAGTGATCGACCAGCCAGTTGATACCCCACAGGATCGCAAAGATAACCCCCATGAAGCCCAGAATCCACACGCCGATCCGCAGGGCGTGCAGCAGGAGGGGGCCAAGTCGTTCATGCCGCGTTGCCGCGTAAACAAGACTAACCGCCACTACCAAGGGCACGGCGTACCACAGGTCGTTATTGTTCATGCCGGATCCTCACAGCTCCCCTCGCCCTTGGGCTCGTCCTGATCCTCGTCCTCTTTCTTCTTAACCGGTTCGGCTGCCACAGGGCCGCAGCAGGCATCGTAGATCGCCAGGACGTTCAGCAAGCCGGCAATCATCGTATAGACCGTCCCAAGCTCAAAGAAGCGGGACAAGTCCTTGCAGACCTCGGCGACGGTCTTCCGGCCCGGGTCTTTCGGCTCCAGCGCCGGCGGATCGCTGGCCCGAAGCTTGGGCGGCGCCATCAGGGCATGACACAGCGGCCCCTTGCCGTGGCGTGCCAGTTCGGCCTGAACGAGAGCGGGCAAGGCCGGCAGACCAATGCCCACCTGGCAGAGGTAGGGCAGGCGGAGGTCGTCTCTGCGGAACGAAAAGTAAACCACTCGCCCCCAGCCAACCTCCTTATCGCTACCCAGCCAGAGCCCGTAAAGGAACGTGCCCAGGATCACGACGAAGAAAAGCACAGCCTTCGGATAGCGCCCCTGGTAGGCGTGGCCCAGCCCCGGGAGCAGCCAGGCCAGGACGCCTGCCGTAAACGGGTCTCGCAAAGAGACCTGCGGCGCGGCGGCGACGGGTTCCGAAGGTTCAGGCACGGGCGAAGCTCCTGGCAGACTCTATTAGAACACCCGGCCACCATTTGCGGGAGTGGGGCGGTTACTCCCAACCCGGATTATTTTTGTGCCCGCAACACTAGCCCGACGCGCAAGCGAGGGAGTGACAACGGCTTACCCTCGCTTGCGCGTCGGGCTGGTGTTACGAAGCGATTCTACACACCGGCAGGGAGGGAGATCATCCATTCCTCGAAGAATTTGCTGACGTGGCGAATGGGAATCTCGGGTCCCCAGGTACATTGGGCGATGACCCCCCCGGCGCCGAAATCCAGGGCCTGCCGAACCTGGAGCACAGCCTCTCGAAGGTCGGAGACCGTAGCTGGGGAATCGAGCCACTGGCGGTCGATCCCACTCCAGAAAGTAGCCCGGCCACGATACTTCCGGGCCATCTTTTCGAGGTCCATCTGGCACCACGGCACGTGGATCGCGTCGAAACCGGCCTCGACCAGTTCGCCGAAGATCTCACTAGTATGGGGGCCGCCGTGGAAGAAGGCGAACTTGTCGCGGGCGTGAAGTATCTCGCAGTATTGGCGGTAGAGGGGCCGAAACAGGCTCCGCCATGTCTTGAGCGGCAGCCGCAGCCCCTCCGGCGTCGCCAGGGTGTCGCCCAGGACGACCCCGTCCACCTCGACGCTGGCCCAGAGTTCGATCTCGCGGCGGAAGAAATCGTCGAGCCGGCCCAAGAGGCTGCGAAGCGCCGAAGGGCCGCCGCTGAGCTCGGCCACCGCGGCCTCGGGGCCCCGCAGCGACTGGAGGCGGTCCAGAGGCCGGACGTCGCTCCAGGCCAGCACAAACCGACTCGACCCCACGCACCCCTTGACGGCCCGGGCCGCCCGCGACGCCTCCAGCAGTTCTGCCGGCGGCTCGTACCCGGCGATCTGCTCCGGGTTGGCCAGGGGCGAGGCCATGAGGGGCCCCACCGCGCCGCGTTGGCCCAAGTGCCAGGTGCAACCCCAGGCATCCGTATAATGCCCCGAGCGGTTGGCCACCCCCTTGGTCCGCTTTCCCACCGGCCACTTGGTGTCCAGGTGCAGGATATCACTCGGAAAACGCACCTGCAACTCCGCCACGTCGTCCGCGTGGTCGGCCTCCACGCCGGGCAGCAGCCATAGGTCTCGCGGCGCACGATCGACCGGCTGGTGGTTCAGGGCTCGAAGGACGCGTTCTCGCGGTATCATTGGCAGGTGGGCCCACGCCTCTAAACATAAACAGAGTCGATTTTTAACAGCATATACCACCCAAACGAGAAAAGGTCAACGCCCCGTGACCTATATTTGTACGGGCGACGGAAATGTCCCCGCAACTTCGGGAGGTTACCACCCCTCAGGAGGTGTCGGTCGTGCGGCTCTTTTCACCAAACAAGGACCATTCGGTTCAGAGTTTCGTGCTGACGCTCCTGAACACCAATTGCCCGGGACTCCAGGCCCGGCTCGAAGGGCCGCGGCTGGAGGGACGCGTCAACCTCACGCTCGTCGTCATGGTGGTGCCCGCCGAGGGCAAGAAGCCGATGGTCCGGCGGGCCTTTGCGGCCGTGAGCAAGGAGTTCTCGAGCCGGGGCGTGGCCCTGGTGCTCGACGCGCCTCGGGGATTGGACGAGGCCTTTCTCGGTTTCCGCCGCCGGGGCGGGGTGTGCTGGCTCCGAGCAAAGGCCAAGCACCTCAACCCGATGGGCGGCGGCTTCTACCAACTCGGCTTCCGATTGGTCGAACAGGTCCCCGCTACCGATTATCCAGAACTGGACAAACTGGACTTCTAAGACGGGTTTTCCCGTCCTGCCGGGCCGGTTAGAATAGTGCGACCCAGGTTGCTCGCCATTTTCGGAAGCCCTCCCCACAACGGTAAGGATCGCCGCCATGATCGACCTCCAAGGCTCGGGCGCCCTGCTGATCGTCTCCTTCACTGTTCTTCTGTCGGCCGCCATGAGCGGACCGGCGGCCGCCCAGTCCGACGCCCCACCGGGCCCCCCGAAGCGGCTCTGGCTCTACTTCGGCACCTACACCAACACCGACGCTAAGAGCCGAGGCATCTACCTCGGCCATCTCGACCTCGCCACCGGAAGGCTGGAATCCGTGGAACTGGCCGGCGAGACCACCAATCCCTCGTTCCTCGCCGTCCATCCCACCCGGGGGCTCCTCTACTGCGTCGGCGAGATGAGCAACTTCGAGGG
Organism: Thermoguttaceae bacterium; assembly: GCA_050014815.1. Taxonomy (GTDB): domain Bacteria; phylum Planctomycetota; class Planctomycetia; order Pirellulales; family Thermoguttaceae; genus JBEKCP01. The sequence goes on from JBEKCP010000067.1 coordinate 3,123, forward strand.
CAAGGGGACCGGCGCCGTCAACGCCTTCTCGATTCAGCCGAAGACAGGCAAGCTGACGCTCTTGAACCAGCAATCCTCCGGCGGCAGCGGACCCTGCCACGTCACCATCGACCGCACCGGCCGGTACGTCCTCGTGGCCAACTACGGCAGCGGCAGCGTCGCCTGTTTGCCGATCCAAGGGGATGGCCGCCTGGCCGCTGCCTCGTGCGTCGTCCAGCATTGCGGCTCCAGCGTGTATCCGCAGCGTCAGACGGGCCCCCATGCCCATGCTATCTACCTTGATCCCGCCAACCGGATCGCCCTGGCGGCCGACCTGGGCATGGATAAGATCCTGGTCTACTGCTTCAACGCGGACTGCGGCAAACTCGGCCTGAACCGGCCCGCCTGGGTCGCCGCCCAGCCCGGGGCGGGACCCCGACACCTCGCCTTCCATCCCAACGGCCGCTGGCTCTTCTGCATCAACGAGCTGGACAACACCGTCACACGCTACTGCTACGACGCCGGCCGCGGCGAATTGCGGCCCTGCGAAAGCCTATCCACCCTTCCCGAAGGCTTCCAGGGCACGAACACCGCGGCCGAGATCGCCGTCCATCCGTCGGGCAAATTCCTTTACGGCTCGAATCGCGGGCACAACAGCGTCGCCATCTTCGCCATCGACGCCGAGACCGGCAAGCTCCGCCAGGTGGGCCACCAATCGACGCAAGGCAAGACGCCGCGATACGTCGGCATCGACCCGGCCGGCCGCTACCTGCTGGCCGCCCACCAGGATACCAATAATGTTGTCATCTTCCGGATCGACGCCGCCACCGGCCAACTCCAGCCGACCGGCCCCGCGGTGGAAGTGCCCGCCGCGGTGTGCATCGAGATGATCAAGCCGCTGGAATGAATTCCCGCCAGGTGCTACATTGGAGAGAGCCCGCCAGGAGGTGAGCGGCCGTCCAATAATAGCTCCCCTCTCCCTCTGGGAGAGGGGCAGGGGGTGAGGGCGCAGGAGGAGCGAACCACGGAGCTTCTTATGACACGCTACCGGATCAAAGCCGTTTGGTGGCCGGACGGTTGGGAGCCTTGCGACCCGCTGGACGTACCCCGGTGCCTTCGTCCGGCGCGGCGACAGGGCGACCCCGGCCCGGAGCTGACCTATGAGCAGGCGGTGGCGACGGTTCGCGGGCTGAACCGGCAGAACATCGACCATCCGGCGGCCACGTGGTACGTAATCAGCACGGCGGACGACCCCGCCGGCCCGGCCGACCCGGCGGGCATTGAGGCGGCGTTGGCCGGGGCTCCGGAGCCTCCGATCCGCGTTGTCTTCCCCGAAGGCAGCGGTCGCGGCGATTGTTCCCGTTGTCCCGCCCACGACCTACCCTGTGCGGCCGAAACGAGCGGAGCCACGGATCAAACACGGATGAAACACGGATAAAGGACGGGCGTGTTCGCTCGGTATCTCGTTGCTTGGGACCGTATCCGTGTTCGATCGGTGCTTCATCCGTGGCTGGTAATCCCCTCCGGACGGATAAAGGGACACCCATTTCGCTTCGATACGAGCGCCCCCGCCCGTCGCCTCAGCCGCGCACGCGGACGGTGGTTTCCTCCACGATCCACAGTTTGCCGACAAGCGGTTCGTGCTCCAAGACGGAGAGCAGGCGCTGCAGGATCGCCAGCACGCGGGGCTTGTCGAGCCGCGCCAGCCGCAGCACGATGATGCCCGCGTAGTCGCCCGGCGGAAAGGCGCGAATGTCGGCGAAGTCCAGGTCGAGTGTCACCACCGCGCGGCCCTCGCGCTGGCAGACCGCCGCCACGTTGGCGTCGGGCTGGCCCACCATGCGTTGGTCGCCAACGGTGACGGCGTCATGGCCCGCACTGGCGAGTAGCCCGGCCACCTCGATCGGCAGGTTCTCATCGACCCTGAACTTGGGCATTATGGCCTGCGCGGGCTGAAGTGCTATGTTTCGCCTTCGGAAACGCCCCACTACTGGCCGCGCTCGGTTTAGACCGCGCCGGTGGGCAAGAGAACCATCCGTTCACGGGCAAGGTCGGCAGCGTAGGCCATTGCCGCTTGGACATCCTCAGCCTTTAGCGATGGATAGCTGCGCAGAATTTCATCGGTCTGGACGCCAGCGGCAAGGTTGTCGAGCACGACCGCCGCCATAACGCGCGTGCCTTTGATGCACGCCTGCCCGTGACATACGGCCGGGTCAACCGTGATTCGTTCCCGCCAGTCCATTCGGATGCCTCCTGTGCAAGAAGTCGCCTACCGTTTCATTCTACCCCCTTGCCCGGGGTCCGGAAACGGGAAAGCGTCTTTTCCGGCCGGCGTTCACGGGTTGACGCCCACCCATTATCGAGTGATACTTTTCGTATGCCTTTACTTCCCCCTCTAACAGGGCGGATTAAGAAGCGGACTTGGCGGAATTGGCAGACGCGCCAGACTTAGGATCTGGTCCCGAAAGGGGTGGAGGTTCGAGTCCTCTAGTCCGCACTGCTTACGAAGCCGGAAAGGTGTCCGAAGCCGGAAAGGTGTCAGAACTAATTATTAAACAGTTCTGACACCTTTTCTTCCAAGTCGGCTTGCCGCTGTTGTGCCGCCTCCATTTCTTCGATGGTGGTCGGCGTGAACTGCAACCCGCTGCGTGATGCCCACCCACAGTGCATCCAGTGCGTTGTGGCAGCTTCGCCAGGGCCGAAACCCATAGCTGAAACCGAGGAAGTCCTCCTCGTAGATTTGTTCGAGCACGGTCTTGACGGCCTGCTGGACGATTTTGTCCTCCAGGGCAGCGATGCCCAAGGGGCGTTGTCGTCCGTCGGCTTTGGGTATCCATGCTCGCTTGGAGGGCTGTGCCCAGTAGACACCCCGATGAACGCGGTCATGGAGGTCGAGTATTCGCTCCTCCAGGTCTCGTCCATACTCGTACCACGTCATCCCGTCCACCCCGGGCGCCGCCGAGCGTTTCAGCTCGAAGTAACTCGCCTGGAGCAGTTCGGGGCAGACATGGTGCAGCAGAGCGGTAAACCGCATCTTCTTATCCCGCTTCGCTGCGTCTCGTACGCCCCACAATCCCATGCCACGCTTCCCCGGCACTTTCCTTGACACCTTTTCTTCCCCAGTAATGCCTCCCTCTTTTCGGCGGGGTTGTAGTCAGCTTGATGCCATGGCGAATCAGCGGGCAACATGCGGTGCAACCTCGAATTCCATATCTGTTCCCGGCAAATCCACCATACCCTTGTTTGCCAAATCGCCAGCACGGAAACCGGCGAACCGTACGATGTAGTTTCCGGGCTTGTCCAAATTGTAGGGTTTGTCGTGCAGGTCGAAGCGACAAAGGACAACAGCCTTGCCAGCCGGGACGATGGTGTTGAATTTGAGCGGGTAGACATGCCTCGCCAGTTCCCTCCCGTCGGTGCCTAGACCGCCGGTCACCACAATGGCTCCTTTATAGTTGTCACCTATGGAGTTTTGCGCCCAGTCTGTTCCGTCTTTGTGTCGCAATTCGACGTATCCGGGGATCGCTGCGTCAGCGGCTGCGTGGGTGAGCGGGAACACCAGTCGCGTCTGCAAGCCGTGCACCGTCGGATGAGACCAAGGCGTGGTCAGAGTGCCATGTTCGATGATTGTTCCCGCCTCTGCGGCGAGGTACATCCTCTTGCCGCTCGGAAAGTCCAACCAGGCCAAGCCTCCGGGCTTTACCATCCAACCGAGCTTGCGGCCATCTCGGAGGATGACATGTCCCGTGCGGATACCCTCGCCAACGTGGCTGTAGTGGTGTTGCCACCGCTCTTCGAGGACCTCGAAATACTGCTTTAAGACTTCTTGGAGGCGACCCTGCGACACTTTGAAGTTCTTGAAGTAGTCCGGAGAATAAGTATCTGCGACAAACTCCTTGATGTCACCAGGGCTTGGTCGGACCTCCTCGCCGTAAAGGCTGGCCACCACGATGGCCATAGCGAGCGCAATTCCGAGCAATGGTCTCATCTGCCATCTCCCTGCCGAGGTCATAACTTGAGCATGTTGGACGCCCCTCATCCAAGACCTTCTTGAAAGAGCCGCATCCACCTTCACATTATAGCGGGAGCTTAACCGAGCATAGTAACAAGTCTGTAACAAGAGATGGACTTGCACCATTCACCGGCATCAACCGAGAGGTTTCCCGGAGCCGGCAAAAGGAGTCGGATTTCTGAAATCTCCATGGCAATCCCCTAGAAGTCGGCCCGACCGCGGCGGAGCGGGGGACAAGTGCCGCCGCGCGTACGCCTGATGACTGACGGCGACCTGACCCCATTCTTCCCCCCAATCCCTAATCCCTAGCCACCAATCCCTCCCCCCTCCCCAACTGGCCCGATTTCTGCCATTGAACAAATGTCCCCCGGCCGGCATCATAGGGGGCATGAAAGCGAAGCCCAAAACCCGGCCGGGTAACCGAGAAGGCCGCGGCGGCCGGCAAGGCCCGCGGGCCGAAACGGCCCGCCGCCAAGCGGCCATCCAAAAATAACTTCCGGATTTCCGGGCCAAGCCCCCTCACCCCCTGCCCCTCTCCCGCATGGGGAGAGGGGAGTAGTTGTTGGACGGCCGCCAAGGGGCCGAAAAAGCCCCGGCCCAAGCCGGTCCCGCGGCCCGGACGCGACGTGCCGTACTGGATCCCAAGAGACTCCGGCTGGACGGCGCTCTCCGAGACGATCCGGCAGGCCTCCTCACTTCAGCAGAGCGGCTGCCAACCACGGTCCCCAGATCGGAGACAACAAGAGCACCCAGCCGAAAAACGCCACGAGACAACCAGGCGATTCCGAATCGACGGAACGTCCGTACATGACCCCGGTGAATGACCCCATTTCCTCGCTGAACCAGATACAAGCCATCGGGAGCAGCAAGTAGATCGCCCATCGAACGACCAGCGCCGGGCCGCCGATCCAGTATGCCAGGACCAAATAGACAACCGCAACAGCAGCGGACAGCGCTCGGTTGACGAGGCACGCCATGCTTTGGCCCCCCGGCGGGCGAGCCCGCCCGCTAAACCGCGACGGTTCCCTCCGTCCCGTCCGCGGGCGGCCGGCCCTGCAACTTCTCCAGGTCCGGAGGGGGAATCACCAGGCCGCAACTCACGATGAACTGGATCGCCTGGTCGATCGAGATCGCAAGGTCGATCACTTCGCGCTGGCGAACGATCAGGGCGTAGCCGCCCATCGGCACGGGCGAGGTCGGGATGAAGATGCCCAGCACCGGCTCGGCGGCCGCCGCGCGGATGTCGGGCAGGCCCTCGCTGGTGACAAACGCGATGCTCCACATCCCCGGCCGCGGGTACTCGACGGCCACGACCCGGGTGAACTGCACCTGCCTTTCGCGGAGGAAGAAATCAGTCACCTGCTTCACGGCCGAATAGACGCTCCGCACCAGCGGCACCCGGTTGATTGCCCGCTCGATCCCCTCCCAGAAGAAACCGCCGAAGCCGGCCGCGAGAAACTTGCCCAACAGGTACAACAGCAGGATGAACACCACGAGGAAGCAGGGGACGGCATAATAGGGGCGGAGATAGGTCAGATCGACGTAGCGGCTGATGTAGGCGCGGCCCGTCTGCGGCAGCATCTCGGTGCCCGGACTGCGGCGGACGCGATCGTAGATTCCCGCCGGCACGAAGGTCCCGTCGTCGAGCTGATAGTAGAGCCGGCCGTCGGCCAGGGCCGTCCGCTTCGCCGGGTCCGAGACCGTCAGGTCGTCGCGGATCTCGCCGGAGAGCATCCAGGCGAGGGCTTCCCGGGCCCCGGCGTTGACCGGCTGGAGGAAATACTGCCGCGTGGTGCTGATGACCCAGACAAAGATGACTACGGTCAACAAGGGCGGCACCAGCATGGCCAGCCCCCGGACCACGGCCTTGCGGAAGGGATACGAGCTGGAGCCGCGACGATCTGTCGGAGGGATGGTGGACATGGCGTCAAAGATTTCGGATTTTGGATTTTCGATTTTGAATTTGTTTGAGATTTGGTGCTTCGGATTTCGTGCTTCTGGCCCTTACGCCTGGCCCAGACCCCCCGGTTACGCCCGGGCCAGCACGGCGACGGCCACTGCGGCGGCGCCGGCCTGCTTGAACACCCTGGCGGCCTCGCTCGCGGTGGCCCCTGTGGTCAAGATATCATCTACCAGGAGGACGTGCGAGCCCTTCCAGCGGGCCGGGTCGCTCCGCCGCAAGCGGAAGGCGTTGCGGACGTTCGCAAAACGCTCCTCCAGCGAGAGGTCCTTCTGCGGCCTGGTGCTACGGCGGCGGACGAGGAGTCGGCCCATCACGGGCTTCCCCAGTCGGCGGCCAAGATACTCGGCGAGGATCTCCGCGTTGTTGACGCCCCGCCAGAATCGCCGCCACCAGTGCATGGGAATGGGGACGATGAGGTCGGGTTGGAAGCGGGCAAGTTCCTCCCCTCGCCGTTGGGCCAGGAGCTGCGCGACCGCCATCGACAGGGACTCTTGCGAAAGCCGCTTGGTATGGAGCACCGCCTCGCGGAGTTCCCCCTGGTAGGGTCCCAGCGGGGAGGCCGCGTCGAAGAACAACGGGAATCTCCGGCAGTGAGGACACGTCTCGGGCCGTGGGAGCCCCTCGCGGACGCCCGCTCCGCACCGCCGGCAACCGTTCCACTCCTCCGGGGCCAAGCGGCGGCAACAACCCTCGCAGAGCAGCCCGCCGTGGGGGGTCGGCGGTAACTCCCCTTGGCACCGGACGCAGCGCGGCGGATAGACGAGGTCGAGCAAGGTCTTGCCGAACCACGTCGCTCGCGCCCGAGTATGGCGGGTCAACGCCGCTCGGCCGTGTTGAAGAAGGGTCAATCGTGGCATTGGGTCACTGCCTTCACGCCCATTGTCGGCTTCCTGGGGCCTGCTGGCAAGCGGTCGGGGGAATTGTCCGTTGTCTGTGGTCCGTGGTCCGTTGCAACTGACAACAGACAACGGACAACGGACGAGCCCCAATCCCTCTTGACCCCAAACCCCCGTTTACCTAAACTGCCGACGCCATGCGCATTATCGACCGCTACCTGTTGAGGGAGTTTCTGCAGACCTTTGCGATCTGCTTCTTGAGTCTGACCGGCGTCTACGTCGTATTCGATGCGTTTACCAACCTCGAAGCGTTTCTGCACTGTGCCAAGGGGTGGCAACTGTTCCGGGTGCTGGTCTCGTACTACGGCTTCCAGTCGATCTTCTTCTTCGATCGGACGAGCAGCCTGCTGGTGCTGATGTCGGCGATGTTCACGATGGCGTGGATCCAGCGGCACAACGAGATGACGGCGTTGATGGCGGCGGGCGTTTCTCGGATCCGCATTGTGGCGCCGGTCATCGTGGCGGGGATAGTGATCACGGTGCTGGCGGCCGTCAATCGCGAGACGCTGATGCCGCGGTTCAAAGATCAGTTGGCCCAGCGGCCGGGCGACCTGCGGGGCAACGCCGCGGACGAGGGCCCCTTCCTGTGCGACCACCAGACCGGTGTCATCCTCCAGGGCAAGGCCACGTACGCCGGCGAGGGCCGGATCGAGAAGCCCGACTTCCTCCTGCCGCGAACCCTGAATGCCTATGGCAATCAGCTCGTGGCGGCCAACGCGTACTACCGGCCCCCGTCGGGCAGCCGGCCCGGCGGCTACCTGCTCTGCGACGTCCAGGAGCCGAGGAACCTCGCGAAGAAGCCGTCGCTGGTGCTGGAGGGCCGTCCGGTGCTCCTTACGCCGCGGGACGCCCCCGATTGGCTCGGGCCCCAACAGTGTTTCCTCGTCAGCGACGTGACGTTCGACCAGCTCACCGGCGGCCGGGCGTTCCGCATGTTCGCCTCGACCGCGGAGATGATCCGCGCGCTGGGCAACCGCGCCATGGACTACGGCGCCGACATCCGCGTCACGATCCACTCGCGGATCGTGCAGCCGCTCTTGGACCTGACCCTGCTCTTCCTGGGACTGCCGCTGATCGTCTCGCGAGAAAGCCGCAATGTGTTCATGGCGATCGGCCTGTGCATGGGCGTGGTGGCCTTCTTCCTGGTGCTGGTGATCGGCTGCCAGCAGCTAGGGACCCTTAACGTGCCAGGCTACCCTCCGGCCCTGGCGGCCTGGACGCCCCTGATGATCTTCGTTCCCGCCGCCGTCGGCACGGCGGAAAGCATGTGGAAGCGGTGAAAGAAGGGCGGAAGGGGGAAGGGGCGTCAGTTGTCAGTCGTCAGTTGCAACGGACCACGGACCACGGACAACGGGCCTTCCGCCGTCCGCCTTCCTGGAGATAGTTCAGGAGCGTGAACTGGAGGATGCTGCCGGTGGCGAGGAGATTCTGCCAGCCCAAGGGCAGATCCCGCCGGTCAGCGGCATGGCGGCCGATCCACCCCGCCGATGTTAAACCCTGCCGGATAGAGCATCCACAGACTTCCCCCTTTTTGTCCAATTGCCGCGATATCTCCATTTTCTCTATTCGCGGGCAATTTTCGCTACCGATACACCTTGCGTGTGCTATCCACATTCCAATGCGGACCTTGGTTCTGCGATTTCTACGGCCACAAACAAGAGGGACCATCGATGCTCGTCTTATCCAGGCAACGCGACGAGAGCATCATGATCGGCGACAAAATCGCCATCACGATTGTAGACATTCGAGGGGACAAGGTTCGGCTGGGGATTCAAGCTCCAGGCGAGATACCCGTTCATCGGCACGAGGTGTACGAGGCGATCCGACGCGAGAGCCGTCAAGCTGGCTCCGCGGACCAGCCGTTGGCGGCGACCAAGTCACCCGGACATTTGCCGGTCTGAGCGGTTGTAGCGATTGTAGGGCTAACGGCATGGCCCACCCCGCACGCCTGGCAATGGCCGAATCTCGCCGATCTGCCGGAGGACGGCCTGTCGCTGGACGTGAGCCATTCTTGACAACCGCCGGCGGGACCTGTCCAATAGACTCCACCAGCAGAAGGGAGCGTGGACATGACCCGGCGACCATGGACTCTTGGAGCGTGCCTTGCGGCGGCGATCATGGCCGCGGGGGCCGCCGCGGCCCAACAAGGCGGCAACTCGGGCGGAACCGCCAAGGCCACGGCCGGACCTAATCTGGACGGCGTCTGGCGGGGGTTCGTCGTCTACGGCAAGGGCGAACAGCCCAACCGCGGCACCGTCCACCTCGAACTCACCATCAAGGGCAACCGCATCACCGCCCAGCGACTCGACGGCCAGCGGGGCTCCCTGGGCCAGGGGGCCTACAAGCTCACGTCCGGGCGGCTTTCCGTGATGGACGCCACCGAGACCGCCGCTCGCGGAAAGCCCAAGACCTACCTGGGCATCTGCGCCTTCGCTCCCGACACGATCAAGTGGTGCGTTGCCACGCCCGGCAACACCCGCCCCACCGACTTCGAGACCAAGGGCCAGCAATTCCTCCTCATCCTGAAACGGCAGAAGGGATAAAGCGGTAAAAACAGTTCTGACACGTTTTCTCTGAAGCGGTAAAAACAGTTCTGACACCTTTTCTCTTCCAGAAGGGTGATGTCATGCCGGGTTGCGGCGGGCTGCGGAAGCTCCGCATTGCCGACCCCAGACGGCAAAAGGGCAAGCGGGGCGGAGCCAGGGTGATCTACCTCCACATTCCCGAGGCCAACCAATTCTTGATGCTCGACATCTACCGCAAGGGCGAAAAAGATGATCTGACGCCTGCCGAGAAGAGAGACCTCCGGGAGCTTGCCCGAGAGTACAAGAGACTGATTGTCGAGAACGTCAGGAAATCCAGGAGGGAGCAAGAGCCGTGATTACGAAGTCGAAGCGGAAGCCGCTGGCCGATAGGCTGAGGGTCGGGCTGGCCGAGGCCGTCCGGTTTGCCAAGGGCGAGTTGACCTTGCGAACCGTGCGGGTCCCCGCCCCGCCCCCTGAGATTGCCGGGAAAAAAGTGGTCTCCTTGCGCACCAAGACCGGCATGTCGCAAGCCGTGTTTGCACGGGTGCTGAATGTCTCCACCAAGACCGTGCAAAGCTGGGAGCAGGGGGAACGAAGACCTTCGCATGCGGCGCTTCGGATGTTGCAGTTACTCCGCGAACGTCCGGCGATGGTTATCGAGGTCGTGGGTAGGGGGTCGGCGGACACGTGTCCAGTTCCATGAAACCGGCACTGCGTCCGCGGATTTCCCCCGATTGCCGTGCGCGTTTCGACTTCCCCGCGAGTATTGCCATTGCTATAATGGGAGGGAGGAAGGGTGGGCTGATGAAGTACGCAGCGATCCTGTGGGACCTGGATACTGATCTGAATGGCAATGTTCAACACATCATGGAACACGGGCTGACCAAGGACGAGGTTGAAGAAGTCCTCGACAAGCCGGCGGGCACGGAGCTGAGCCGATCATCGGGCCTTCCTATTGCGTTCGGAGAGACCAGCACCGGCCGGATCATCGCTGTCGTGTATCAAGAGGTCGATCTCGACACGATTCGCCCGATAACGGCGTACGAGGTCGAAGCGTGAAGGAGGTTGTATGAAACGAACCACTCGTCTGGAACGTCTTACGTCGGAAGAAGTCAAGAAGGAGCAAGGGCTTCGCGATCTGATCGAGCGCGAGAAACCCGAGATTGACACGAGGATTCGCAAGCGTGTCGGCGAGATTCGCCGGGCAAAGGCGGCCGGCCAAGGCAGCCAAACGCTGGGCCAACGCATCCGGGCGGCTCGTGAGGCGTGCGGGCTGTCCCAAGTCACGCTGGCTGCGACGGCCCACGTCTCCCAGGGCTACCTCTCGCAGCTTGAACAGGACCAGCGGGAGCCGACACTCTCAATCGCGGTGCGAATTGCCCGCGCCCTCGGATTGTCGTTGGATGAAATGGCCGCCAATGCGGTGTCGTGAAGAGAACGACCATGACCACATTCATCGACCGGTTGGCGGCGGCGGTGCGGCGGTGCGGCAACGCGGTGCTGGTGGGCCTGGACCCGCGGGCGGGGATGCTGCCGCCGGGTCTGCTCGCGGAACCGCACGACTCGCCCGAGAACCTGGCCGCCGCGTATCGGCAGTTCTGCCGCGGGGTCATCGACGTGGTGGGGCCGCTGGTGCCGGCCGTCAAGCCGCAGGCGGCGTTCTTCGAGCAGCTTGGCCCCGCCGGAATGACCGCACTCGGCGAGGTCATTCGCTATGCCCGGCAGAAAGGACTGCTGGTGATCGTCGATGGGAAGCGGAACGACATTGGCTCGACCGCCTTGGCCTACGCCGAAGGGTACCTCGGCCATGAAAGCCCGTGGGGGGCCGACGCGCTGACCGTGAGCCCCTACCTGGGCGACGACAGCCTTCAGCCGTTTGTTGACGTGGCCGTCCGCCGCGAGGCCGGGGTGTTCGTTCTCGTGAAGACCTCGAACCCCGGGGGCCGGATGTTCCAGGACCTCGTCGCCGGGGGGCAGCCCCTCTATCGCCACGTGGCCCGGCACGTGGAACAACTGGCCGCCGCGACGGCCAGGGCGTGCGGATACGGCGCGGTGGGTGCAGTCGTCGGCGCCACCTATCCCGAGCAACTTGCCGAGCTTCGGGCGGCGATGCCGCACGCGTGGTTCCTCGTGCCCGGCTATGGCAGTCAAGGCGGCACGGCCGCGGACGTGGCCGCTGCGCTGGACGATCGCGGACTGGGAGCGATCGTCAACAATTCCCGGGGCATCATCTTCGCCCACTCCCTGGCTCCGTATTCAGATCGCTTCGGGGCGGCCGGGTGGCAAGCGGCGGTCGAGGCCGCCACGCGGGACATGATCGAGCAGCTCCGAGCGGCCACGCCCCCCTTGTCCTGATGCCCGGCAACGGGATAATATGTTCACACACCAGAAGGGGACAGTCCCATTTTCGTCGGACGAAAATTGGGACAGTCCCCTTCTCCCAGGAGATCGCCACATGGCGGCCAAGGAACTCGATCAGACCCTGGTGCTCATCAAGCCGGATGCGATGAAAGTGTCGTTGACCGGATATATCCTCTCGCAGTTCTCGGAATTCCACACCGGGTTGCGGTTCGCCGCCGCCAAGATCGTTCATGTCAGCCGCATGCTCGCCGAGGAGCATTATGCCGAGCACAAGGGGAAGCCGTTCTATCCGGCGCTGATCGACTACATCACGGGTCGGATCCACTATGCGGCTGCGCCGCGCCGGCGGCGGGTCATCGCTTTCGTCTATTGCGGTCCGGATGCGGTGAAGAAGGTCCGCGACATTGCCGGGCCGACGAATCCCCACGTGGCGCGGGACAAGGCGCCGGGAACGATCCGCATCCGCAAGGCAAGATCGTCGGCGAGCGGATGGACAACCTGGTCCATGCCTCCGCCTCGGACGACGAGGCCCAGCGCGAGATCAAGCTGTGGTTCCGGCCGAACGACATCATGCCTTATATGCAGGCGTATCCCACGGCCAGTTGCCAGGAGCACTATTACTATCGCGACGGAAAGCTCCAGACGACCTACGAGCCCGGCAGCCGCTCGATCCTGGCTCCCGGCGAGACGGCATGGGCCTCGGACTTGGAGGCCCTCGGCCTGCTGGCCCAAGGCAAGGCGGCCGCATGCACTTTGGATGCCGTGGTTGCAAAATATCTCATCAACGAGCGGCGCGATCTGCCGGAATAGCCGGGCGTGATCTGCCGATAAATGGTCGAAGGATTCCCGGGACCCCAGATGGAAACTTAGGGGGTTTTGGGCGACTTTTCCGCCAAGGATGGGGGCAAGGCCATGAGAATAGGCACGTCATCGAGATCCATCGTCGTTTTCTTGTTGTCTTCTCTGGCAGCGATTGTGCTATGGACCACGGCTGGCCCAGTGGGGGCCCAGGAGCGGGAGCAGCCTGCGACGGTGCCCTTCGACCTGACGGGGCCGGCAACCGCGATCAGCATTCGTCCGTTGTCCACGGCGGTCGATATTGCTCCGCCGGCGGCGGTCGCTGTCCCTCCGATGTCAACCGCCGCGGGTATGGTCGCGTCCCCGCCTGCTGTGACGGAGCCGATGGACCCCGGGCGGCCGATGTTGGTGGAGGAGCCCGCTCGACCGCCGGCCCAAGGCGGCCCCCTGCAACCGCCGGTCGACCGGCAGCCGTGGACATGGCAGGTCCTGCCTGAAGGGCTGATCTATCACTCCTACCTGGCGGGGGTCAAGGAGCCGCGGATGGCTTCCCAGTGGGTGCTTGAGAAGAACCGCAACGCGAACTGGGAGACGGAGTTGGGCTGTCGCGTCGGGGTGGTGCGTTATGGCACTGACGATTCCCGGCATCCGCAGGGCTGGGAATTCGACCTTGAAGGGGCCGCTTTTCCGCGGCTCAACCTGCACGAGCAGGAAGATGTGACGTCCGTGGACTATCGCTTCGGCGCTCCCTTGACCTTCGGCTACGGCAACTACCAGATGAAGCTCGGCTACTTTCACATCTGCTCGCACCTGGGCGACGAATTCATGCTGAGGAATCCGACCGTCGAGCGCGTCAATTACGTGCGCAACGGCTTGGCATGGGGGCATTCGTACAACTGGACCGACGCGGTGCGCCTCTATGCCGAATCGGCCTGGGCCTTCGAGTACAGCGGCGGCGCCAAGCCCTGGGAATTCCAGTTCGGCATCGAATACAGCCCGGAGCAGCCCACCGGTTGTCGGCCAAAGCCCTTCGTCGCCGTGAACACGGACCTTCGCCAGGAGGTCAATTTCGGCGGCAATCTGGTGATCGAGACGGGCTACCAATGGCGCGGCGAGACGAACCATGTCCTCCGTGCCGGCCTGCAATACTTTACGGGCAAGAGCGACCAGTACGAGTTCTTCAACCAGTATGAAGAGAAGTTCGGCCTGGGACTGTGGTACGATTTCTAGCGAAATCGCAGGGTGGGGCTCGCCGACCATGCTTCGCACGGTGCCCGTCGACCCACCCTACAATTCCGCCACCTTCCGCAACAGAAACTAAGGAGGACTTTTGAGTCCAACCCAAGCTGCGAATTTCAGTACCCGTGACCTGTACCGCCAAACCCGTCGTGCCGCACTGCTCGGTGTGATCGCGGCAGTAAGCCTGGGAGTCGCCAAATTACTTGGAGGCTGGTTTGGGCATTCGCTGGCCCTGCTTTCCGATTCAGCTAATTCGCTAGGCGACGCCTTTTCATCCGTATCAATCTTGGGAGCCTTGTGGTGGGCTGAGCGGCCCGCCGACTCGGTGTATCCGTATGGGCGTTCCCGCATCGAAACCATTGCGGCTTCCTACGTCGCCCTATTCCTGATTGGGTCTGGGATTTGCGTCGGATACGAAGCTATCTACTCTTGGAACAGTTTGTCACCTGCACCTGAATGGTACACGTTTGTCATCGCCCTCGTCTGCGTCGTACTGAACGAGGGGCTTTTCCGCTACTCGATGTCCGTCGCCCGATCCACTGGCTCCAGGTCAATCGAGGCGTCGGCTTGGGATAAGCGACTAGACGTGTTCGCATCGCTGGTTGTCTTGCTCGGATTGGCAGTAACATTGTGTGCCGGTCCCGAGTGGCACGCGGTTGACCACATCGCAGCCCTGATCGTTGGCTGCATTATTCTGTTTACAGGCGGGAGTCTGTTTTGGAGCAGCTTGCAAGAACTGATGGACCGGCAAGCAAGCCCCAAAGTCCTGGCTGATATTCGTAGCATGGCACTTGCCATACCCGGCGTGTGCGGCGTTGACAAGCTGCACGTCCGCAAGGCTGGGCTGGAATACTTCGTGGACATCCATATTGAAGTGGACCCTGGAATCAGCGTTACCGAAGGTCACAAGGTCGGTCATGCGGTGAAGGATCGTCTAGTAGGCGAGATCACCGCCGTCAGAGACGTATTGGTTCATATCGAACCCTCCGCAAATGATGCGTGACTGGACACGGTGGACCCCTGGCGAGTTATTGACGATTACGCGGATTTCAACGCCCCGTGACATTTTTTCCCGGAGGATTGCCTATGTTCGTGCGATGGAGTTCACTTCACGCCCCTGTTGCCATGATCGTGGTGGTATTCGTCAGTATCTCTCTGTCCGGCTGCAACCAATACGTCGGCAACGCAAAGGACGCACCGAGCAACGCCACGGCAACCAAAGTGACGCGACAGTTCGAGGTCGAGGGGATGCACTGCGCTGGCTGCGCGAGTCTCGTTGCGACAACCCTGGAAGCCGTTCCCGGGATAAAGTCAGCCACCGTCTCGTTCGAGGCCAGGAAGGCCAGCGTTGTTACGGAAGGCGAACAACCTGCGACATCTGAAATCGAGAAAGCGATAAGCGACCTGGGATTCAAGCCCCGGCTGCTAGACCCATCGAATGAGCCGCCCACGACGGCGAAACCATGAGAAGTGGTGATCCTGCGTTCTTTCGTGGCCGACCGAGGCGAGCCAAGGACACACCCTCGCAGAAAGGGCTCTTCCGGTTTTGAGTGCAAGATCGGAGAAAACACGCTCCAGACAAGGAAAGTCCCGAAGGGACGACAGTCAATAGCCAGGGGCGTGAGCCCCTGGAGCCAAGGCACGATGCCATGCGAGCCCCGAAGGGGCGACAGTGTCCGAGGTTTCGCTTTCTGTCGCCCCTTCGGGGCTGGGAATTCTCAACTGTTCCGATTCCAGGGGCTTACGCCCCTGGCTATTGGCTGTCGCCGCTCCGCGGCTTTTGCACCTAGAACCGGAAGAGCCCATTTTTCGCCCAAGAGGCTCTAATCATCCCGTCCGCCCCTCGCGGGCGGCCCCGTCGTTTTTCCCCGTTACCCCCAGAAGAAGGAAAGCAATCATGGCCAAAGCCGCCGCCAAAAAACCCCTGACCAAGTCCGAACTGATGGGACTGCAATGACTTGCTACTGGCTCGGGAAGTGGGGCAGAAGGTCGATGGCGTCGATCCCGAAGAAATATCCAGCCGAGGCCGCGTTCTTTCCCGCACTGTGGAACCGGATGCGGTGCTGACCAGCCGTGAAGGTGTGGAGCCCCAACTCCAGGGTCCCCGATGGCGAGACGCGGCCACAATACAGGTCGAATTGCGGTTCCAGCCACCTGCCGTCGAACGCCACGCGGATCGTGCCGAAGTCTGGTGCCGCCGTCGCCAGCACGCGGAAACGATAACGGCCCGGCTTGCGGACCTCCATGGCCAACTCAACGAAGCCCTCTTTCTGCGCACCACAGAAGAGTTGCTTGCCCTGGCTCCACATGGCTCTTCCCCACTCGGCCATGTCCTGAGCGTTGCATCGGCAGCGGCCGGACGCAACTACGGGCAGTGTTTCAGCCTCGAATCGCTCCACTGGCACTTCGGAATTGGGCGGTCCCAGTTCCAACCACAGGGCGTCATTGGCGTAAGTCCTTGTGTACGCATAAGACATGCTGCCGTAGCCGCTGTTGCCCCACTGCGGTCCCGCACTGTTGCGGAAAAGGAACTCCGTGGACCGCTCTGAACCGGGCCGTGGGTCCTGCTTCGCAAGCTCGAACTCGGCCAGCGAGGCGATGGCGTGCAGCGAGCACGTATCCGGCCCTTGCACCTGCGGTACCAGACCCAGCCGGCTGAATTCGGCAGTGAGATCCACTTTGCTCGGCAAAAGGGTTTGAGATGGCGCCACAGAGGTGGCGGCTAATCCAAGCAGGATCGCCAGGCAGAAACTGCTGTATCGCATTACGTACTGCTAGTTCAACCCATGCCAGATCGCCGCAGCCATCTTCTGATTGCCCGTCTTGCCCGGGTGGGCCGCGTCGATGAAATCATCGTCGCCGAGCACGGGGAACAGGTCGATGAATCGCCAGCTTTTCCGCTGGGCCAGCGCACGATAGGATTGGCCCAGCTTTTGAAGATACTGTGGCGTGTCGGGCTCCATGCGCCGCGTGGGTTTGGGGGTCTCGACCTTGTAATTCTTCAGGCAGACGTTGGGGGGGGCCACCAGGACGATCTTCGCGCCGGACGAGATCTTCAGCAGATGCGCGGCGATTTGCTCGATCCCCTCGGTTGCCTCCCGGACCGCCTCATCGCTGCCGCCGCCCGCCTCGAAGAGGTTGTTCGAGCCCAACAGGAGGATGAACAAATCGGCGTCGCGCGGCACCTTGGCGAACGCCACGTCGGCGAACTTCGGCTTGAAGTAGCTTTTCGTGGTCCAGCCGCCGTGGGCCTCGGCCACCACGCGGATCTCCGGGCTCTTCTTGGCGAGCAGCGCGAGCCAGTTGTCTGGCCCGTTGTTGGTCAACGAGTCGCTGACGGCAACGATCTTGCCTCGCAGCGGCGTGGCCGAGCCGTCCTGGGTTCCCTCCCCGGCCCGAATCGCGGCACACATCGTCGCAACTACCAGAGCAATCGCAAGCCGTGGACAAGGCTTCATAGTCTCCTCCCGAGAACTGTTGTGCCATTCTACCTGACGACTGCAACACGATGCCACATGGAGATCGTTCTCAAGTCGTTTCTCACTAACGAGTTGTCGTCGTACGTTGTGTATTGGCAAGCACTTGCAAAAAGGTGCATTTTTACATTGAGGGACATGATACCAGAACCCCGCTCCCAATTCCAGCGGCGTCGATATCGCCAAGCACACCTGCTTCTATTACCGGCACGACTCTTTCGACCGCGTCACGCTGGGAACCGTCTTCGGCAAGCTGCGGACCGAGGCATTTGACCTGGCAAGATATGCGGATTGTTCCGGATAGACCAGCAATGTGCATTGTAAGGGTCTGAACGGAACGGCCGGTTCCCAGTGATGTGCGGATTATTCCGAATGGACCTATAAGGCCTGCTGTAAGGGGCTGAAGGGAACTGTTGCTCTTCTTGCAGCGGCGGCGCCGATTCTGAGGAAGCAGACGGCTGTGACGGGTATCCTTGAATTGCGCGGCCTGCGGAAGGATGGATGCCAAAGACCGTTCCGGCCTACGCGGCAATTGCCAGGTTGGTAATCTGCGCCACCTTTACGTCCGATCAGCGGCATGGATCGTGAAAAGGAATGCACGATGTTCCGAACAGCTCGGCTCTGCACGGATGCGATGATCCTGACGGTGCTCCTCTTGGGCATCAGCGGGTGTACCTGTCCCCGCGACTACGTAAAGAACGGATTCAAGGTCGGACCGAACCCTTGCATCCCGCAGGGGCCGACGGCCCCCCATTGGATCGACGACGCCGACGTGCGGGTGTGCCAGAATTGTGCGCCCGTTGACTGCTGGTGGACCGTCTTCGGGGACCCGGCGCTCGACAAGCTGATCGCCTGTGCGGCCTCGGAGAACCTGTCGCTGCGCGAGGCCGGCTGCCGGATCATGGAAGCCAGGGCACAGCTCAGGATTACCGGCGGAAACCTCTTCCCGCAAACCCAGAATGCCGTTGGGTGGTATACACGCAATGCTACCAGTGAAAATTCGAACTTCTCAAACGGGGTTGACCACCAGTTCTTCAACGACTGGCGCCTCGGTTTCAATCTTTCCTGGGAACTCGATTTCTGGGGCCGGTTCCGCCGCGCCGTCACGGCGGCCGAGAACACGCTCGGGGCCTCCTGCGCCAATTATGACCAGGTGATGGTCACGCTCCTGGGCGACGTGGCCTCGAACTACGTCCAGATCCGCACCCTCCAGGAGCGGATTAGACGCGTCAACGTCAACGCCGCTCGGCAAGGAAAGGCCGTAGGCGATCTGGATCAGTTCGTCAAGGCGGGCAAAGCGCGGGCCAAGGTGGACTTCAATCAGGCCCTGAGCACGCTCAAGCAAACCGAAGCCAGGATTCCGAGGCTCCAGTGGGAGATGCGGCAGGCCGCAGACCGGTTGTGCGTCTTGCTCGGCATGCCGCCCACCGATCTGGAGCGGTATCTCGGCGTCGGGCCGATTCCGACGGCGCCCCCGACGGTGGTTGTCGGCATCCCGGCGGAGTTGCTGTGCCGCCGTCCCGACGTGCGGCGGGCCCAACACCTGGCCATCGCCCAGGGGGAGCAGATCGGCATCGCCGAGGCGGAGCTCTACCCAGCCTTTTTCATCAACGGCACGCTCGGCGTGGAGTCGGTGAAGGCGTCGAACCTCTTCACCAGCGGGTCCCTGGACAGCTACATCGGGCCCGTGTTCCAATGGAACATCCTCAACTACGGCCGTATCCGCAACAACGTGCGGATGCAGGACGCGCGGTTCTGCGCCCTGGTGGCGGCCTACCAGGAGACGGTGCTGCGGGCCAATGCCGAAGTGGAAGACGGGCTGTCGCAGTTCCTCCGCGCCCAGGAGCGTGCGAAACTGCTCGACGAAAGCGTGGGCGCCTCCCAGAAGACGGTCGACATCGTCGAAACGGAGAAAGGGGCCGGGCTAACCAACTTCATCCAGGTACACGAGATCGAGAAGGACCGGGTTGAGCAGGACGACGAGCTGGTCCAGGCGTACGGCGACATCGCCCAGGGATTGATCCAGGTCTACCGGGCACTCGGGGGCGGTTGGCAGGCCGGGGCGCCGGTCGGCGGCGTCCCATTGGCGTCGGGGGTGGCGCCCGCTGCGGAAATGCCGGCCCCGGCGGACCGCCCGGCACAGCCGGCGCCGGCAGAGGGGCCGCAGGCCCCCGCGTCCGCCCCGCCCGCGGCTGGAGCCGCGCCGTCCGCGGAACTTCCGTAGCCCGGATTATTCGTGAACTGGCGACGGAGCGCGCAGTGTGCCACTGCTTGCTCGCAAGCAGTGTGAATTGCAAGTCGTTGTCCATGCACGTAACCGTTCACGGGCCGTTAGCGGCTTGCCCGTGATTCAGCGTAGACAGTCGCCTTTCGCTCCGCGAAAGCAGCGCTACTTTCGCGGAGCGAAAGGCGACTTTAGGGGCCGTGAACGGTTACATGCACTGCTTGCAAGCAAGCAGTGGCACAAGTGCATGAATAATCCGGGGTAGGCATCCCCGGGCGAGGCGGCCTGTTCATTCGTAGCGGAGCGCGTCGATCGGGTTGAGCCGCGACGCCTTCC
Source organism: Thermoguttaceae bacterium (assembly GCA_050014815.1). Lineage (GTDB taxonomy): Bacteria > Planctomycetota > Planctomycetia > Pirellulales > Thermoguttaceae > JBEKCP01. The sequence continues at coordinate 22,932 of JBEKCP010000067.1, forward strand.
AGGCCGGGTAGTAGCCGAATATCACGCCCACCGCGACCGAGACCCCCACGGCCACCGCGGTGGCGCTGGGCGCGGCGTGGGTCGGCCAGCCCATGACCGTTCCCGCGAACCACGAGCCCGCTCGTCCGGCCAGGATGCCGATGCCCCCTCCCACCAGGCACAGCACGACGGCTTCCACGAGGAACTGCCGGAGGATGTCTTTCGCGTCGGCGCCGACGGCCATCCGCAGCCCGATTTCGCGGGTCCGTTCCGTTACCGAGACGAGCATGATGTTCATGATCCCCACCCCGCCGACGATCCGCGAAATCGCGGCGATCGACAATCCCAAACCGGAGAGCATCCTGATCGTTTTCTTCAGGGCGTTGGAGACCTCGGCCATGTCGTCGATATGGAAGTCGGTCTCGTTCGTGGACAGGTGATGCCGGGCGTGCAACACGCGGGTGATGTCGGCGATGACCCGGGGAACCGCTTCCGGCGAAGCCACCTTGACCATGATCTCATCGACGCTCTCGGTGCGAACGCCGTGCCGGAGCCCGGGCAACCGCTCGGCCAGCGAGAGGCCCGGCAGCGGGCGGCCGGTCTCCTTCGTCACCCGGCCCGCCGTATCGCCGCCGCTGATGCGATACTTGACGGTCGTCCAGGGCGCCACGATGATATCGTCCTGGTCCGTGCCCAGCAGGTCCGCGCCCTTCTTGCTCAGGACGCCGATCACCTTCAGCGGTACGTTCTTCACGCGGAGTTCCTGGCCGATCGGGTAGCGGGATTGAAACAGTTGGCGGACCAGCGTCTTGCCGATCAGGCAGACCTTGCTGGCGCCGAGCACTTCGCGCTCGTTGAAGACGCGGCCCAGATCCAGTTCGCTCCAGTTGCGGGCCTGGAGGAAAGCGGGTGTGCTCCCCGTGAGATAAGTGGGGATCCAACTGCGGTTGCCGTAGACCGCCTGCGCGCTGGCATCTATGACGGGCGCCGTGCAGACGACGTCGGGGCATTCGCGCTGAATGGCCTCGGCATCCTCGGGCGTCACGATCGCGTTGGTGTCGCCTACCCGTCCTGTGCCGCGCTGCGGGGCGCCGGGAAGGACCGCGAGGACGTTGGCTCCCATCTTGGTGACCGTCGCCTGGATGGCGACGGAGGCGCCCTGGCTGATTTCCATCATGGCGATGACGGCGGCCACGCCGATAATGATGCCCAGCATCGTCAGCGCGGCCCGCATCACGTTGCGCCGCAGGGCCTGGAGAGCGATCCGCATTGCGCCCCAGGCGACGCGCAGGGTGTTCCTCGCGCGTCGTCGCGGGGGCGCCCGCGCGGGGGCGGCCGCCCCCGCCGCGCCGCGCAGCGCGGCCGAGTCTTCGACGATCCGGCCGTCGGCAATGTGGATGACGCGGTCGGCATGGCGGGCCACCTCGGCATCGTGCGTGACCAACAGCACGGTAATGCCCTTCTCCGCGTTCAGGCGGCGGAAAAGACGGAGAATCTCCTGGCCGGTGCGCGAGTCCAGGTTCCCCGTCGGCTCGTCGGCCAGGAGCAACGCGGGCTGGTTCACCAGCGACCGGGCAATCGCCACGCGCTGCTGCTCGCCGCCGGACAGCTTCGACGGCGAGTGGCCCGCGCGCGATTCGAGGCCGACGGTTGCCAGGAGTTCCCGGCTCCGCGCGAGCAGCTTGCGGCGCGACATCCGTTCGGCCGAGTACGCCGTCGGCATCCGCACGTTCTCCAGGGCGGTCGTGCGGGGCAGGAGATTGAAGCTTTGAAAGACAAACCCGATGCGGCCCCCGCGAAGCTGCGCCAATTCCGCCGGAGACAACCGGCCGACCTCCACATCGTCGAAATAATAGGAGCCGGCGGTGGGCCGGTCGAGACAGCCGAGCAGATTCATCAGCGTCGTCTTGCCCGATCCAGAAGCCCCGGTCAAGGCGACGAACTCTCCCGCGTGGACCGACAACGAGACATCCCTGAGGACGGGCACCTCCACGTCCCCGAGGCGGTAGGTCTTGTCGATGTTCCGCAGCTCGATCAGGGGCATGGCTACTTCGCCGTTTCCGTCACCTTGGAAACGAAGCTCGATACGAAGTCGGGCTCCGCCTTCTGCACGGCGCCGGTAACCACGGCGTCGCCGGGCTTGACGTCCCCGCCGGTCATCTCCGTCACCATCCCGTCGGACAACCCGATCGTGACGGGAACGGGACGCACTAATCCGTCTTTCGCGATCACCCAGACCGTGGGCGATCCGGGATCGACTTTCGGCTCCGCGTTTTCGCCCGGGCCGTCCTCCGCTCCCTGGCCGGCGTCGCCCGCCTGCGGGGCCGTGAGGCCGGAGCGGGCCGAAGGCGAGACCTGGCTCCACGCGGGCTGCCAGCGCAACGCCTGGTTGGGCACGAGGATCGCGCCGGGCCGCCGGGCCACCTCGAACTGGAGCTTCGCGGTCATGTACGGCAGGAGCTTGCCGTCCTGGTTGTCCACATCGACGATGACGCCGTAAGTCACGACGATCCCTTGCAGGCTGGCGTTGAGCCGGATCTGCGTCACCGTGCCGGAGAAAGTACGATCGCGGTAGGCGTCCACCGTGAACTTGACGGTCTGGCCGACGCGGATGTCGCCCATATCGGCCTCGTTCACGGCGGCCCATACCAGCATGCGGCGGAGGTCCTTGGCCAACAGGAACAGGCTGGGCGCATTCATTCCGGCGACCACCGTCTGGCCGATGTTGACGCGGCGGTCGATCACCACGCCGTCGACGGGCGAGGTGATGGTGGTGTATGCCAGGTTGATCTCGGCCTGCTTGGCGGCAATCTTCGCCTGGTCCACCCTGGCCTCGGCCATGGCCAGCTCCGCGGCGGCCATGTCGGCTTCGGCCTCGGCCTTTTCGTATTCGGCCTCGGAATCCGTGCCTCGCAACCGCTTGGCGCGGGCGAAGGCGTGGTCCGCCTGTTTCTTCTTTGCAAGGCATTGCTTGCGGCTGGCTTCGTCAAGCAGCAGGGTCACGCGGGCCTTGTCCACCTCGGCGCGATGGGGCAAGTCGTCCAACTGCGCCAGCACCGTTCCCTTCTTGACCTTGGAGCAGTAGTCGATCGTCTTGCCCGGCCGCTCCAGATCCGCCCCGAAGCTCTTGACGCTGGCGATGATCTGCGCGCCGACGTCGATGATTTCCACCGGCTCGACCGTCCCGGTCGCGGTCACGCCGATGAACAAGTCGCCGCGCATGACGGGCAACGTGTGGAACTTCGGCTGTCCCGTAAGCGATACGCCCCAGAGATACGCGGCACCCAGGCCGGTGATTACCACCCCGACGAGAACGACTGCAATGGTTTTCATGGCATGCACCCCAAACGCTCGTGACTCACCGCATTTCCAAGGGAGCTTCCTGCGGCGCCTCTTGCCGCGAGGTCTCCACCAATCGGCCTTCTTCGAGTTTGATGATTCGATCCGCGGCGGCGAAGTAGCGGTCGTCGTGAGTGATCGCCACCACGGTCTTGCCCCGGCGCCTCAGCTCGGGGAGGAGATCCAGGTAGAAGACTTTGCGGAACGCCGGGTCCTGGTCGGCGGCCCATTCGTCGAACAGGCAGATGGGGCGGTCCTCCAGCCAGGCGGTCAGCAAGGCCAATCGCTTGCGCTGGCCGCGCGAAAGCGCGGTCGTGGAAAGCGAGCCGTTGGTGATCGTGACCGCGTGATCCAGTTGGAGCTGGCGGAGGTACTCCCGGCCGCGCTGGTCGAGGTCGGCCCCCTCCAGCCCCCACAGGTTGTCGAAGACCGCCGCGCCGTCGAAGACCACCGAGAACAACTGCCGGTAGCTCTCGCGGTTCTCGGCGGTGATCGCCCGGCCGTCCAGGCGGATTTCGCCGGCGCCGGGGGTATACAGGCCGGCGAGCAGCTTGGCCAACGTCGTCTTGCCGCTGCCGTTGCCGCCGATTACGAACACGATTTCGCCGGGCACGAGCGCGAGGTCGATCGGCCCGAGCACGAAGTCGTGGGGTTGGCCCTCGCGGCGGTAGGTGTGCGTCACGCCGACCAGGTCGATTTGCTCCCAGCGGCGGATGGGGACCGCCGCGGCGGTCTCCGCCTCCTGCGCGTCGAGCATCAACCCCAGTTCCTCGATCTTGTCCACCGAAGCGGAGGCCCGGCCCATGAACGGCAGCCACCCCATGATCTCGTCCAGCGGCGACATCAGGTAGAAGATGATCAGCGTGTAGGCGCTGAGGGTCTCCGGATCGATCCGCGCCAGCCGCGGCCAGGCGAACAGCAAGAGGCCGATGGCGATGAAGAACATCAGCCGCCCCCAGGAGACTGCCGCGTCATAGAGCGACTCGCCGAGGAACTGCCGCCGCCGGACCGCGCCCTCCGACCGGACGACCTGCTCGAAGAACGCGAGGCGCCGCGGCTGGTGCGTTTTCAACTCCTTGATGCCCTCGATGAGCTCGCGGATATGCTTGAAGACGACGTCCTGGGACTCGCGGGCGCGTTTTATGTATCGCTCCGCCCATTCCGAGGAGTACCAATAGGTGGCCATGCCCAGCAGGCAGAAGACGGCGGCGCCCGCCATCAGGCTCAACGAGAGCGTGCCAAGGTAGACCGCGCCGGAGATCAGGACCACCAGGTTGATTCCCAGCGAAGGGACGCCGTTGAGCGCCTGGGAGACCACGGCGACGTCGTTGGTGAGCGCGGCGAGCATGCGATGATCGCCGATCTCCTCCAGGTGGCGAAGGGGGGATTCGAGGATCCGCCGGCACAGGCCCAGCCGCAACTGCGAGGTGCAGTTCGCGGTGAGCCGGCACAACAGCACCTGGGAGACGACGCGGGTCAGCAGGATCACCGCGCAAAGGGCCGCAAACAGTTCGATCAGGACGGCCGACGACGGATCGGGGCCGCGGAGCGCGTAGCTGATCAAGGCCACCAGGGCCGCGCTGGCAGCGCCGCTCAGTGCGCCGATCAGGCCGGCCAGGAGCGCGACGCGCCAGGAAGCCCGCAGCAGGAAGATGATCACTCTCATGCGTCCCTCGCTGCGCCGGTCTGGGCGTCATTTTCCCCGAGATAACCGTCCAGGCGATTCCCCCAGACCTCTACGTTCGACTGGCGCAACATGCTGTAATGATTTCCGGGCACCGATTCGACGCAGAGCCGCGGACACAGCGCCTTCCAGCGCGGATCCAGCCCGTCGGCGTCCTCGGCCCGAAACAGCACGACGCGACCCTGGTAAGGCTGAGGCAAGTACCCGCCGAATGCCGCCAGGTGGGTCTGGCAGACTTCGGCCAACCGGCGGATCTCGGCCGCGCCGACGCCTTCCGCCAGGTTCGCCCGCTCGGCGATCCGCCGCCACTGCTCGTCCAACGGCAACTTCTTCAGTTCCGCCGGCGCCAGGTTCAAGTGGGGGGCAAGCCAGCGTATCACCGAATGCTCGTCGGCGTCCTCGGCCGGCATGTCGTCGGCCGAGAGATAGGTGTCCAGCATGGCCACCAGGGCGACCTCTTCGCCCGCTGCGCGA
>JBEKCP010000068.1:0-21037 GCA_050014815.1 Thermoguttaceae bacterium
AGTTGCTGGTAAAGCTGCACGTCTCGGAGGGTGGGAATCTTCCGCATCTCGTCGAGGACCCGCAGGGCGTCCCTTCGCACGTCGGCCAGGTGCGGGCCGACCACCATAACCTCGACAGGGGTCGGAGAGCCGAAGCTCATGACCTCGCTGACGATGTCACCCGGCTCGAAACCGAAGGAAATCTTCCCGGCCATCGACTGCGATTCGGCGGCCGAGTACCCTTTCCGCTGCAATTCCTCCTTCAACCAGAGGGCTAACGCTTCGGGCAGTGCCTTGCGCAAGCGCTCGCGCAGGTCGGCGAGGCGGAGGCCCGCCCCTTCCGAGAGCCGCACGCGCATCTCACCGTCGTCCGGGCCGCGCATGAAGAGGAGCATGTTGTTGGTCGCGGTGTTCGTGGCCGCCAGGCCGACGTAGCCCATCGAGATCCCCACCTTGTGGTCGGTCTGTTGGTCGAAGACCTCCAGCATCTTGATGGCGAATTTGCGGGTGAGTTCGTAGTCGGAGCCCGGGGGCGCGCGGAAGCGGATCACGAACTGGCCAGAATCCACCTGCGGAAACAACTCGGTGCCGACACGGATGCCGACAAGCCAGAAGAGCAGGCCGCACGCGACCAGGTAGGCGGGGACGGCGATCCACCGCAAGTGCACCACTGCCCCGACCAGCTTCCCGAAGGGAGGAAGGATGCGGTCGAAGAAGCCCGCCTTGTGGGCCGCCTCGCCCGCGTGCCTCATGAGCCACACCGAGAGCACCGGCACGAGGGTGCTGGAGAGCATGTAGGACGCGATCATGGAGAACCCCACCGCGAGGGTCAGCGGCATGAACAGCGAGCGGATCGGCTCGTTCAAGATGAACGTGGGAATGAACACCGACAGGATGCAGAGCATGGCCAGCAGGCGGGCCGTGGCTGTGGCCGCGGCGGCCCGCCGCGCCGCTCGGGCCACGGAGTCCGTGCGCTTCATTTGGGCATGGGTATTCTCGATGGTGACCACGGCCTCGTCCACGAGGATCCCGATGGCCAGCGCCAGCCCGCCCAGCGACATGATGTTGAGCGTGTTCCCGGTCAGCCACAGGCCGATCAAGGCGGAGGTCAACGAGCAGGGGATGCTCACCAGCACGACGACCGCGCTGCGCACGTCGCGGAGGAACAAGAGGATCATCAGCCCCGTCAGCCCGGCGCCGATCAGGCCCTCGGTTGCCACGCTCTTGATCGCCGCCCGCACCGTCGGCGATTCGTCGAACTCATAGCTTACGTGGACGTCCTCGGGCACCACCGACTCGAAAAGATGCATCGACTCGTGGATCTTGTTCACCACGGTGAGGGTCGAAGCGGTGTCCTTCTTCACGACCGGGATATAGATCGACTTCCGGCCGTTCACCAGCGCGCAGCCGTAGTTGATGTCCGTGGCGTCCGCGATGGTGGCCACGTCGCGAATGTAGACGTTGCTGCCGGGATGAACGGGAATGTCGCCCAGTGTTTGGGGATCGGCGACCATCGCGTTGGTGGGCACCAGCGGCATTTGCGCCGGCAAATGCAGGTTGCCGGAAGGCGTGACCACGTTGCCCGTCCCCAAGGCGTTCACCACGTCCTCGGGCGAGAAGTGATGTGCCCGCAACCGGTCGGGATCGACCGTAATGACGATCGCCCGGGTGTTGCTGCCGAAGGGCGCGAACGAGATCGTGCCGGGCAACTGGGAAATGAGCATCGGGCGAATCTTCTGCATCCCCAGGTCGGCCAACTCGCCCAGCGGACGGGTCTTGCTCTCCAGGACGATGTAGCCGATCGGCACGTTCGCGGCATCGAAACGCATCACGAATGGCGGGAGCACGCTCGGGGGCATCTGCCCTCGGGCACGGTTCGCCAGGCTGACCACCTGGGACATCGCGGCCGACATATCCGTCTCCGGATAGAAGGTCAGCTTCAACAGGACCATGTTCTGGATGTTCTTGGACTCGATCCCCTTGAGTCCGTCGACATACTGGAAGTTCAACTCATAAACGTTGGTAATGATCCCCTCGATTTGAGAGGGGTCCATCCCTGCATAGTTGTTGAGCACGTAGATCTGCGGGGCGTTGATGGCGGGAAAGATGTCCACCCGCATCCGGCTGAGCGCCAGCCCGCCCGCTCCCAGGAGGGCCACGATAATCATGACCACCGTGACGGGGCGCCGCATCGCGAACACGGTAACGTTCATTACGGCCCACCCTCAGGTTGCCCCAAGGAATCGCTCAACTCATTACATGCTCGTCTTGCTGTCCACCTGCGTCGCTACCGGCAGTTCCGCCGTCTTGACGACTTCGCCATGCTTTGAGGGTCTGGACGACGGTGCGTTTCAACTCGGTGAAATCCTCGACCTTTTCGACACATGCGTCGGCAAGGGCCGCACGCTCATCCCGCAGGCACGCTTCATCGTGAGCGGTAAAGAGAATCACCGGGGTCCCGGGAGCGAGTCTTTTGATCTGCTCCAGGGTTTCCAGGCCACCGGCTCGCGGCATGGAGATATCGAGCACCGCCAGGTCCGGGAGCTCCGCCAGAAAGACCTGGAACGCCTCGATACCGTCGCGAGCCAGCGCAACGCGGTATCCCTCTTCCTCCAACGTGGCGCGGCAATAGTCGCGGATATTCTTGTTGTCGTCGGCAAAGAGAATCGTTTTCACCGGAGACCACCGCTTTCGCAAGGGGAGCCGTCTTTGGCGTGGGTTCCTGACGTAGAGCATTTCATGCGCCAAAGCGTTCGGCGATTGCAGGAACACGACGTAAGTGGAAACGCGACGCCGGAATAGAGGCTTCTGAGAGTGGCCGAAACAATTGGACGGGTACGGCACTACCGTCCAAATGGTGACGGCGGTGTCAAAAAACGGACACCGCCGTCACCACTTTAGCCGGCCACATAGAGACTCGCGGCCCGCTCTAATGCATCATGTTTGGAGCCGCGGTTTGCCCGGGGGTCTCCTTCAATTGCCGTTCCACGCTGTCCGGCACGTGGCCGCCCGCCTGGGTCAGCAAGTCGGCCGTAATCGGATCTTGCGGGAAGGCGTTGAGGGCCTGCAGGAACTCTGTCTGGGCGGCGGCTTTGTGGCCCTCGGCCAGGTAATGGAAGCCCAGCAGGAAGCGTGCCGCGGCGGACGAGGGGTTCTTCACAACGTAGGCTTCCAGAGCGCGGAGTTGCGTCGTGTAGGCGTCCACGTTGTTATTGTAGAAGCCCATTACCGCCGGCCAATCGACTTTGGTGCCCGCGGCGGCGATGGCGTGGGCCTCCACGGCCGCGCCCTGATAATTCCCCTCGGCGAACATCGACAGCGAGAGGAGCAGGTGCATGTTGGGGTCGCGGGGGTTGTCCACGGCGGCATGGCCCGCAAGCCGCAGCGCGCTCTTGTAGTTCCCTTCACGGAAGGCTTCCAACGCCTGAGCGTAATAATCGCCCTCGGACGGCGTCGCGGTCGGCGTGCTGCCCGCATACGGGGTCACGACCTCAGGGCTGACGTAGTCCGTGCCGTAGTAAGTGGCGGTCGGATAGCCGTAGTTGCCGTAGTACCACCAGGGCATCGAGGCGTAGTCGGACCACCAAGGGTAATCCCAACCCCAGCCCCCACCCCACCAGGGGCCGCCGAAGCCGAAGTCATTGAACCTGCCGTACCGGCCGAATTCTCTTTCTCTGCCTTCGAAGCCACGGCCGCGTTCGCCGCCAAACCGGTTGCCGTATTCGCCACCATACCGGTTGTAACCGGCGATGTTACCTTGCAAGGGATGATAGGGGGCGACGCCCGAACGGTAGGCCCCGTTGTAGCCGGCAATGCCGCCGCGGCTGAAGGTCCCAGGGGAGCCGGGGGTGAAGTTTCCAGGGGAGCTGTGGAAGGCTCCTACGGCCGGGCCTGCGGAAACGGAATGCCCGCCCCAGCCTCCGCCGCCCCCGCTGTGGTAGCCACCGCCGCCACCGAACCCTCCGCCGTGGCCACCGCCGCCACCGAACCCTCCGCCGTGGCCACCGCCGCCACCGCCACCACCACCTCCACCGCCACCGTGGGCGAAGGCGAACGAAGCCGGCCCCAAGGTCAATGCAGCGGCTATTGCCATGCATAACCCGACAAAACGAAGTCGTGATGACATGATCGTTCTCCTTTTATGACAGCCGCAACCAACATACCGCCACCCCAACGCCTGGCTGTCCAAGGGGCTTTGTTCGCACGTCCTGTAGGCAGCATGTTCTAAACGGTAGTGCAATCTCCGCTAGATAGCACGCTGCATTTCACGCGCCAAAGCCATCAGCGCCTCGAAAGAAGCGACGGAAGTGGTTCCGCCATTGCGGGATAAGTACATATCGCGGCGACCGTGGCGAGGGCAGCGGCCCGGTGTTGCCGTCCAAATGTTGACGGCAGCGGCGGAAAAAGAGTTGTCAGGAATCTTGCCGGCCGTGCAACCCGTACTTCTGCATCTTGGCGTGCAGCGTTGGTCGCGGCAGCCCCAGGAGCCGGGCCGCATGGGTCTGGTTCCCCTGGCACCGCCACAGGGCCTCGGCGAGGAGCAGCTTTTCAACCTTTTCCAAGAGTTCCTCGTGGGCCCGGTCGCCTGCATAAGAGGCAAGATGCGTTCTGATCAACGCGAGCCATTGCTCGTCGCTCGCAGGCATTGCGCCGGCGGACGGCACTTCGGGACCGGTCTTCGGTATCCAGGGCAAGTCGTTGGCCTGAATGGTGTAACCGCCCGTGAAGATCATCAGCCGCTGAACCAGGTGCTCCAGCTCCCGGACATTCCCCGGCCAGGAGTAATGGATCAGCGACTCCATGGCGTCCGCGGCGAGGGGCGGCTTCTCCACCCTGAGAATGCGGGCATAACGGTCCAGGAAGTAATCGAGAAGGCGGGGGATGTCGTCCCGTCTTTCCCGCAGCGGCGGAAGTTGAAGGGTGACCACGTTGAGGCGGTGATAGAGATCCTCGCGGAAACTGCGGTCGGCAATTGCTTTTTCCAGGTTGCAGTTGGTAGCGCACAGGACGCGGACGTCGACCTGGATCGTTTCGTTGCTGCCCAGTCGTTCGAAGGTCCGTTCCTGCAGCACCCTCAGGATCTTCGCCTGGACCATCAGGGGAATGTCGCCGATTTCGTCGAGAAAGATGGTGCCGCCATTGGCCTGCTCGAACTTTCCGATCCGCCGCGTCCTGGCGCCGGTGAAGGCCCCGGGCTCGTAGCCGAACAGTTCACTCTCCAGGAGCGTCTCGGGGATGGCCGCACAATTGACGACCATCAGCGGCATGTGGGCGTGGGCGCTGTGCTGATAGATTGCCCGGGCCACCAATTCCTTTCCGGTCCCGGATTCCCCGCGGATCAGAACGGTGGCGTCGGTCTGTGCAACCCGCCCGATGGCCTTATACACCTGCTGCATGGCGGCGCTGCGCCCGACGATTGCTTCCGCGGACGCGGCGATCGTCTCGGGTCCGAGGGCGAGGTGCCCCTTCATCAAGCGGGCCGCTTCGAGGGCCTTGGCGATCGTCCGCAGCATTTCGGCAGGCTCGAAGGGCTTCAATTGGTAATCGAAGGCTCCGCGCTTGGTGGCCTCAATGGCCGTGTCGGTGGTGCCCCGGCCGGTCATGACGACGACCGGCAGCGTGTGCCGGAGTTGCCTGATTTTCGCCAGGGCATCCAGGCCGTTCATCCCCGGCAGGCAGATATCCAGGACCACGAGGTCGCAATCGTCGTCCTTCAGGCGCGTCATGGCCTCTTCGGCGCCCCGGACCGCGACAACTTCATGTCCTCGCGCCGAGAGAAGTTCTTCAAACGCCCGAAGGACGTTGCGCTCGTCATCAACTACGAGGATCTTGGCCATGGGGGTCTTCCTGGGCAACGGGCATCCAAACGGCAAAGACGGTTCCCTTGTCGGTCGACGATTCCAGCACGAGCACTCCGCCGTGCCGCGCCATGATTTGCGCGGCGATACACAGCCCGAGCCCCGTGCCCGTGTCCTTGGTCGTGAAAAACGGCTCGAAGATTCGCCGCTGAACGTCCTCGGGCATTCCGGGGCCCGCGTCGGCGACCCGCACGACCACCATCGGCCGGCCGTCGGCGTCCTTTTCGGCGGTGGGGACGATTCGGATCTCCCCGCCGCCGGTCATGGCATCTGCCGCATTGCCGATCAGGTTGAGAAAAACCTGCTTGACCTGGTTCAAGTCGGCCATGATGGGAGGCAGCCCGCCGGCCGGCTGGAGCACGACATGAATCTTCCTCTCCTTCAGGCGCGGCCCGAGAAGTTCCAGCGTCTTTTCGATCACCGGCCCGATGTCTTGCGGTCGGCGCGCGACCGTGGGAGGACGGGAGAACTCTAGGAAATCCCGAATAGTGTTTTCCAGCCGGGCGATTTCTTCGGAGACGATTCCGAGCTTGCGCTCCAAGTCGGCGTTTCCCCTGATGGCCTCCTGGATCGAGAACAGCCACATCTTTATGGCCGTGAGCGGATTGCGGATTTCGTGGGCAACGCTGGCCGCGAGCTTTCCCACCGAGGCCAGCTTCTCGGCGGTCAGCAGTCGATGATGGCTGCGCTCCAGACGCGAGCGCGTGTCGGTTACGTCCGACATCAGGCTGCGAAAATGGCTTCCCATAATCCGCAGTTCGTCTTCCTCGGAGGCGTTATTGCCGCCGCCGCGGTCGCCGCGAAAGAGCTCCGCATCCGCGACCATTCCCCGCAGCGGCAGGAGCACCCGGTAGAAGAACAACCAGAGCAGCATCCCGCCCAGAACGAGCGTCAGCGCTGCCGAGATTCCGACCACCCACGTGGTCATGCGGATCCGCCTCTGGGCGCGTGCCATGATCGCTTCGACGTAACGAGTGTTCACGCCGATCAACTGTCCGCAAAGATCCTGGGCCCCCTCGGACAGGCGGCCGTTTTCCTCCGTCAACAGGAGCGCCTTCGCCTTGTCCACGTCCCCTTTCTTGTACAGTGCAATCGCTTCCTCCTGCCGCGCGTCAAGATCGGCCCATGTCTTTTCTAAACGACGCAACAGGGCTTCCTCTTCTTCGGGAACAAACGTGGTGGCGCGGACCGTGGTGATCCAGTTGTGGAAGTGAGGCTGTAGCTGCCGCAGCCTCTCCTCCCACACCGGATTTCCATGATCGAGAAGGTACAGGCCGATCAACTTGCTGCGCTGGAGGAGCGTTATCTCTGCTTCCTCCGCCCGGACAGCCGGCATGCTTTCTCTGGCGGTTTCTTCCAGCCGCCTGTTGAGGCGGTAAGCGGCGTACAATGCCACCAGGCTGCTCACTATCGAGAGCGTCAACACCCCCACGATGGTCGCCGAGAACCTGGTTGCCAACTTCAGACGCACCGGCCAATCCTTTCACCTAACGGCGCAGGGGCAGCGAGCCCTTCTAGTTCCATCATAGTCGCCCTGGGCAACGGGAACCATCGCACGCCTGGAGAACTAGGCAATTTAGGAGCTGTGTACGAGAGACCCACGGCAGCCAGGGCATTATCAACTCCAGGGGCCATGCCGTCACAACCGATACGATTGAGAGACTTCACCGTTTTGTAAGAGCCGTCACATTGGTCACCATTGTCACATTTTCCCAATAGCGTACTCGGCGCGGCTCGGAGATGCGGCAGCAGTCGCCCCTGGGGGGCGGTAATGACAGGCAAAATGCTACCGAAGTTGGCATTGCAGATTCTCATTCTGCTCGTGCTCAGCGAAGCCTGTAGTCTGGCCGCGCCTCCCTACGTGCCGGAACCTCGCGAGGTCATCACCGCCCCTACGCCACACGTGCGTTTGCCGCCGGGATTGCTTTCGGGCGATGCCGAGACCAGCCAAGTCCTCAGATTGCCCGCCCTCGCCGAGAACCCGCAGCCGCCGCCGATCCAGCCGGCGCAACCCGCCGAATCGGACCAGGCGCTGCCCATCAACCTGGCCACGGCACTATGCTTATCGAACGCCCGGCCGCTGGTGATCGCCTTCGCGCAGGCAAGCGTTCAAGAAGCGGCTGCCCTGCTTCAGAACGCCAATGTCCTCTGGTTGCCGGACTTTAATTTGGGCACGGACTACTACCGTCACGACGGGATAGATCAGTCGACCGACGGCACGATGATCCGCGACCATAAGAACGCGCTTTCGGTGGGCGGCGGGGCGACCGTCTCGTTTGGCCTCACCGACGCCATTTTCAGGCCGCTGGCCGCCCGCCAGGTATTGGCCGCCCGCGAGTCGGACCTTCAGACGGCGCGGGACGGCGCCCTGCTGGCGGTTGCCACGGCGTACTTTGACGTGCAGCAGGCCCGCGGCACGTTGGCCGGCACCCTGGACGCCTTGGCCAGGGCCGACGAACTGGTCCGCAAGACTGCCGGCCTTGCCAAGGGGTTGGTGGCGCAAATCGAAGTTGACCGGGCGCGGGCCCTGTTGTTCGATTTGCGGGAGCAGGTGGCCGCATCGCGGGCCGATTGGCGCATCACCAGCGCCCGCCTCACCCGCGTGCTTCGCTTGAACCCCGGCGCGGTGGTCGTTCCCATGGAGCCGCCGCATCTTCAGGTATCGCTCATCTCGCCCGGATTCAGAGTTGCCGATCTGGTTCCCGTCGGCCTGGCAAACCGCCCGGAATTGGCCTCGCGCCGCGCCTTGGTGCAGGCGAGCTTCGAGCGGGTGCGGCAGGAGCGATTGCGCCCCCTCCTTCCAAACGTGATCGTGGAGGGGCGGAACGGCCCCGGCGGCGCTTTTAACGGCAGCTTTTTCGGCGGCGGACCCGACGGCGGCCCGCAGCTTTACGCCGGTCGCTTCGACATGGACATGGGACTGGTCTGGACGCTCCAGAACCTGGGCGCGGGCAACAGGTCCCTGGTCCGCGCGCGGATCGCTGAAGAGCAGCAGGCCTCGATCGACTTCGCCGACGTCCAGGACCGCGTGGCGCAGGACGTGGTGCAAGCACATGCCCAACTGGAGGCGACGGCGGCCCAGGTGGACAACGCCATGACCGCAGTGAAAGAAGCGATCATCACCTACAACGGGACGTTGCGGGGCATCAGCGAAACCCGCGGCGCCGGCGACCTGCTGCAACTGGTAAACCGCCCGCAGGAGGCCGTTGCGGCACTTCAGCAGTTGAATCGGGCTTATGATCTCTACTTCGCGGCCGTCAACGGCTACAATCGCGCACAATTCCAACTCTATTGGGCCTTGGGCTATCCAGCCCGAATCCTTGTGTGCGACCATCCGGTGGGAGAGGTGCAACCGGTGGACACCTCCCGGCCGCCGGGCATGGCCCCCGTCTGCCCCCACGTCCTTTCCTGCCCCTGCCCGTAACGTCGTCCTTCTCTGGCGTTACTCGACCGCCCAGTCCGTGACGGCGGCTCGGGATTCGCCGCCTCAAAGGGGACAGGCCCTTTTTCGCTGACACGAAAACTGGGACAGTCCCCGGATTCGACTACGGCCCGGCACCGCCGCTCATTCCTCGGCAAACTCGATCATGTCCTGCGACTACCCGTTACCAAATTATTAGCATGTCGCATGTGAGGGTCAATGCCTTTTCTTGTTCAGTTTATGCTTGACGTTCGGTTTCTCCGGCGCGCGCCATCTGGCGAAACCCTAGGGAAAAGGCGCTCCGCACTTTCGCCACGGCATGCACGATTTGTCGGTTGTGACGGCTATAGCGCCCGCACAACGGGCATCGCCCCCAATTCAGCCAGGTTTCATTCGACGCTAACAAACGATAGGGCTAGAAAACACGATACGAGAATTGAGTTCCACACAACAGCACCCGGGATTTTCCGTATACCCGCCTCTGTTCGTGCGAGGGCATGTCCGCAGTCGGGCACGCAAAGCCACCTTCTAAAGGGAGTAGAACCGATGAAATGGATTTCCACGGCAACCTTGCTCATGGCCCTGGGCGTCGGACTGTCCGGCAGCCGGGCGACGGCCCAGCAGGCCAGCGACCAGCAAGGGATGGACGATGTCCGCGCTCGTCTTGAGCAGCAGGACAGGCAGATTCAGCAACTTCAGGCCCAGTTGGCGGCTTTTCAGCCGGGCACGATGGCAACGTCGGCCGCCTACGCACCCCCGGAGGCCGGCATGGCGACTCCCGCTGCGCCCGCCGGCCCGCCCCCCTGCGCCGTGGTCGGCAGCGATCTGAGCCTCAAGGCCAGCCTGAAAGACGGCTTGTTCCTGTGGTTCGAGACGCCCAACAAGGACTTCACCATGCACCTGGGCGGCTGGATGCAATATGACAACGTTTTTTGGGGCGAGTCTCCCCTCTTGAAGAGCAATGCCCAGGGGGCGACCGCGGCCGGCAAGCCCGTTTACGCCAGCGCCCCGGCACAGGACGTGATGACGGGAACCGCCGTAGGCGGCTTCCCTCTCCAGGACGGCACGTACTTCCGCCGCATCCGCCCGTTTGCCGAGGGCACGTTCTGGGAATTCGGCGAGTACCGCCTCATTCTGGCCCTCGAGAACAATACCTTGAACACGTCCGGGCTCGATGAATTCTGGGTGGGTGCAACGAAGATCCCCGTGATCGGGACCTGCCGCGTCGGACACGTCAAGACCCCGATGGGTCTGGAAGGCGACATGACGGCCTCCAGCCGTTGCATGACCTTCATGGAACGGTCCTCGTACTCCCAGGCCATCGAGTTGGACCAGAACTTCGTCACCGGCATCTGGTGCAGCAACAACTACCTTGACCAGCACGCAACGTTGACCTACTCGGTCTTTCGCACCGACCAAACGGCCTCGACCGGCGCTTTCTTCGGCACCGACCAGTGGGGCTGGCAAACCCGCTTCACGGCCTTGCCCATCTACGAGGACGAAGGCCGGCACCTGCTGCACATGGGCGTTTCCGGCGGATGGCGGAGTGGAGCGGCCACCGGCAGCATCACTGGCCCGTACACGCAAACCCTGGCGTCCCGGGCCGAACTCCGCGACGACGTTCCCGGCACCGGCGCAACGAACGCCGACAACAACAAGTTCGTCAGCACCGGCGTCATCGAGACCAACAACGACTACCTGTTGGGCACCGAATTCCTGTACATCCGCGGGCCCCTGTCGTTCCAGGGCGAATACGGATGGAACTTCTGCGACAACGTCATAGGCGCCAATCCGGGCGCGACATTCGCCGCGACCCGCACTCCGCCTGGAAACTACGTCTTCAGCGGCGGGTATCTCCAAGTGGCGTACATGCTGACCGGCGAGAACCGCGCCTACGACAGGAAATACGGCACTCTGGCCAGGGAATACCTCGGCCATGCCGGTCCCAACAGCCCCGCCTGGTTCTTCCGGGACGAGAACGGCTGCCTGGTCTGGACTCCGGGCGCCTGGGAAGTTGCCGCGAGATTCTCGTACACGGACCTCAACTCCGGCAGCGGAACCGGCAAGGTGCAGGGCGGCATCGAGGACGGCTTTACCCTCGCCCTGAACTGGTACCTGAACACCAATTTGACCGTCATGTGCGATTACGTTCACAACAATCGCGAGAGCGTCCCGACTATCACCCCCGTCTCCGCCGCCACCAGCGCGTTCCCCGGCCACGTGGACGGCTTCGGAGCCAGGGTGCAGTTTCAATTCTAACAACCAGGCGCAACGGACCTAAGTGCGCATAATTCTCACAGGAGACAATTGCAATGAATAGGTATCTCTTCGGATTGATCGGAATCGCCTTGCTGGGGGCCAGCCCCCTGCTGGGGCAAACCGCCACGTGCGGCGGCGAAGGCGCCTGCTCGACGGGATCGGGCTGCAACGCCTGCTGCGATTGCTGCCCGCACTGCGGCTGCAAGCTTGTCCCGCAATGCCACATTTACTGCACGACGAAGAAGGTCACGGAGTACAAGTACACTTGCTGCTGCGAAGACAAGTGCCTGTTGTGCCCTTCGTGTCGCTGCTCGAAGTGCTGCGATAATTGCGCCGGTTCCGGCGGCTGTGCCACTGGCGGCGACACCTCGAACAACGGTTGCCAGGAGTGCTGCGGCAAGTGCAAGGTTTGCGAGGTGAAAAAGCTGATAAAGTGCCCGTGCGTCAAGGAAGTGCCGGTGCGCCAGTGCACGGTCGAGTGGGTGTGCCCGAAGTGCGGCAATTGCGGCGAGGGCGGATCGACCTCGGCCCCCGCTGCGGCGCCTTCCGCCCCGGCCCCCGGCCTGCCGCCCCCGCCGAAGAGCACGGGCTTGGCGCCCCGCCTGTCGGGTAGCGGCCTCGTCCAGTTGCCCTGAGTGATCGTTGAACCCTTCTTGGCGTTTGTAAGACCGGCCGCCGGCGTTTTCGCTGGCGGCCGGTCGCTTTTCTGGGGCCCCTTCCGTTCTGTCACTTTCGCTCAAGAGCCCGCGTGTTGTAACCGATATATCAGGTACATCTTGCCCAGTTTATCAGAGTCCGTGATCGGGGACTCCGTACTCATTGTTTCTCTCTGGGTGGACCAAGGCGGTCGGGCGTTGCCGACGATGGAGTCACGGGTCGTATTTCATGATGAACAGACGTTTTGCTTTGGTCGGGCTTCTGCTGATGGGTTCGGGTGCCTGCGCCTTGATCTACCAGGTGACATGGCTGCGTGAGTTGAGACTTGTCTTCGGCAGCACGACGGCGGCGTCGGCGGCGGTGTTGGCGATCTTCATGGGCGGCCTGGGAATGGGAAATGCCCTGCTGGGCCGGCGGGCCGATTCGCAATCGAGCCCGCTGGCCTTCTATGCCTTGCTGGAAGGCCTGATCGCGATCGCCGTGGGCCTGAGCCCGTGGCTGATTGACGCCGCTGGTGCGCTCTACATCGCTTTCGGCGGGCAGACGGCTCTTGGCGCGTTTGGCGCCACCACAGTCAGGTTGGTGCTTTCAGCCCTCATTCTCCTGGCGCCGACTTTGCTCATGGGCGGAACGCTGCCGGCGGCGGTCGCCGCGGTAACCACGCCCGAAGACCAGAACCGCCGCGCGGTGGCGGCCCTGTACGGCGTGAATACGCTGGGCGCCGTCGGAGGCGCGATGGCCAGCACGTTTCTCATGCTGCCGGCGCTCGGCACGCGGTTTACGCTCTGGTCCGCCTGCATGGTGAACGCCGGTGTATCCGCCTGCGCCTGGCTCTTGTCGCGGCATCGGTTTGCGGAGGTAAAAAGGGGACAGTCCCCATTTGCCGGAACGGCCCGGAGGCGGGCACCATGCTGGCATGGTCGTCGCACAAATGGGGACTGTCCCCTTTTTTCCGGCCTGGCGAAACCATCGGCCAGAAGGAAGGTCGCGAAAGAGCGGAAGCACCCGGCCGGCGCCGGCGAGGACCTTCCCCATCCGATCCACGTGTATACCGCCGCGGGAATCGTGGGGTTTGCGTTCATGTTGATGGAGCTGGTGTGGTACCGCATGCTCGCGCCCATTCTCGGCGGCACGACCTATACGTTCGGGCTGATTCTCTCGGTGGCGTTGCTGGGGATCGGGCTGGGCGGGGCACTGTATCCGGCGTGTTTTCGCGGCAGACGGCCAAGCTTGCAGAGTCTCTCCCTGACGTGCGGTCTGGAAGCAATGTTCCTGGGCGTCCCCTTTGCCCTGGGGGATCGATTGGCGATTGCCGCGGCGATGCTGCACGAGTCGAACCGGGCGGGCTTTCCGGGCGCAGTATTGGGCTGGTCGGCGATCGCACTTGTCGTCGTTCTGCCCGCCTCGATCCTGAGCGGCGTGCAGTTCGCCCTCTTGATCGCGCTCCGAGGCCGCGGCGACAAGGACGTGGGACGGCAAGTGGGCTCCACGTACGCCTTCAATACGATGGGCGGCATTCTCGGATCGCTGGCCGGCGGATTCGGGTTGATACCGCTCTTGTCTGCGGTGGGTGCATGGCGAGCCGTGGGGATCACGCTGGCAGGCCTGTGTGCGTATCTCGCGGTGGTCGCCGCGCGGGCCCAACGGCAGAGACGCAGTAGTCTGGCTCCCCTGGGCATCGGCATCATTGCCCTCTTGCTGCTGACGTTCACCGGCCCCACGGCCATGTGGCGGCATGGCGACATCGGCGCGGGCCGCGCCCGGCTTCCCAAACCGTGGACGGAAAACGCCAAAATCACTTGGGAAAACGCGCAGCGACGCGGAATCGTCTGGGAGGCCGACGGCGTCGAGGCGGGCGTGGCCATCGCTGTGGAAAGCGGCCTCTCGTTCATGGTCAACGGAAAGTGCGACGGCAACGCCATTGGTGATGCGCCCACGCAGATGTGCCTGGGCATATTGCCCGCCGCCCTGCACCCGGATCCCAAGACCTGTTTCGTCGTCGGGCTGGGAACAGGCGAGACGGCAGGCTGGTTGGGAAAGATCCCCTCAGTCCAGCGCGTCGACGCCGTCGAGATCGAGCCGGCGCTAAACGAAATGGTCCGCCGCTGCGCCGCCGTCAACGGCGACGTGCTCAATAACCCGAAGGTCCACGTCATTTACAACGACGCTCGCGAAGTGCTGCTGACCAACCGGCAAACGTACGATATCATCGCCTCCGAGCCGTCGAACCCGTATCGGGCCGGAATTGCCAATCTCTTCACGCGGGAGTTCTACCAGGCTGCCGGCCGGCGTCTCAACGAGGGCGGCCTGTTCATCCAGTGGTTGCAGGCCTACGAGACCGACGAGACGACCGTCTTTACGGTCTTTGCAACGCTGAAGTCGGCGTTCGAGCACGTTGAGATCTGGCAGTCCAAGAATGACGACATGCTCCTGCTCTGCTCCAAAGAGCCGTTTTCCTACACCGCGGAAGGACTTCGCCGGCGGATTGCCGAGGAACCCTACCGCACCGCCCTGGCCGTGGCCTGGCGGGCTGCGGAGATGGAAGGCTTGCTTGCACGCTACGTAGCGGGCGAACGATTGGTCGACGAGGCGAGCCGGAACTACGCGCGCTCGCTGAACACCGACGACCACAATCGCATCGAGTACGGTTTTGCCCGCACGCTCGGGCGCCCCGGCGGCTTCTCCTTGGCCAGGCTCCATGAGCGGGCGGTCTCGCTTCAGTCGCACCGGCCGGCGTGCCCTTTTGAGGGCGTCGATTGGGAAGGCGTCGAGGACGAGAGGGCCGCAATGTCGGTCCTCGCGCAAGTGGTTCCCGACGTTCGCGAGGCGAGCGCGGGCCGGGCGGCACGCATCAGGGCGTGGACGCGCTACCTGGCGGGCGACTATTCGGGCATGGTCCGCCAGTGGGAATCGCAACCCCGCCAGGCCCGCTACTCCACGGAGACCGCCCTTCTGGCGCTGGCTTATGCTGGCGGAGCAATTGCGGAGCTTCAACCCGCGAGAAGCGGAAATGATCCGGGGCATCTTCCTGCTCGCCCGGGGACGCAGGCACGAAGCCTCCCAGACGCTTGCAAAGGCACTTGTCGGGCTCAGGCAAGATCCATGGCCGGTGTTCGACCTGACGCACAAGGCGATTGAAGTGGCGGCAGGAGTGGCGCTAAGCGATCCAACCTGCGCGCCGGAATTGTTGCAAGCGTTGAAAGAGCCGTTCGCCGCGTCGTATGCCGACGACCAGAGAAGGGTGGCCGCATGCCTGGTTGCTTCTCAAGTCGCTCCGCAGGATAGGGTTCTCGTAGTGGAAAGTTACGAACCGAACGTGCCTTGGGAACTCGCGTTCCTCAAGCTGCGAGCGGACGCCTACGGCCAGACCCGGCACCGGCTGGCCGGAAAAGCCCGATCCGACCTCGCACTCTTCCTGCAAAACGATTCTGCCCGAAGATAATCTTGACTGCCGCATTTGACAGGGCCGGTCCCGCAGGTCAAGATTGACGACGTTGTGCGGCCCTGCCGACGTGGCCCCGTCCCCTTGCACAGCGCCGATGCAGAAAACGCGCATTAGTGGGGGGATTAGTGGGGGGAATTGAAGAAGCTCCGAGACCTTGGGCCCCGGAGCTTCCGATTCTAAATGCCTTGACCGTAACGGGTTACTTCAGTACCCGCGGCAGGGCTCGAACCTGCAACCCTCAGTTCCGAAGGCTGCCGCACGCACGCCACAAAGCCTAACACGGCAAAGGTCTTGCGGCAAGACCTAAGCGGCGAGGTGCCCGCAGTGGTGCCGTCGTCCCCGCATGACAACGCACCGCATTGCATCGCGGGACCATCTTCATCGCCACCCGCCGATTCCGCATTGGCCCAGATCGCCGCCAACTGGGCCGACCTCCCCGAGGCCGTCAAGGCAGGCCTCCTCACGCTGGTTCAGGCTGCCAGAGGCCAGAAATGAAGCCGCAGCAGAGCGATCCAATTGCAGTCACCGATCGCACCGCCGTGGTGGCCCCGGCCTGCCAGTCGATCGACTGGTACAGCGAAGGCGACGAGCGAATTGTCGATGCCTGCGGTGTCCAGATCGTTGTGCGGTTTGTTGGCCGAAAAGGGCGCCGGGGGCGTATCGCGATCACGGCGCCACCGGGGGCGGTATTCCGGGCACGCGGCTGAAGCAACCCAGTTCCGTCGTTCTTTTGTATCCAATGGGCTACAGCGAACGGATGTCGCACCACCCAAAAGACTTGGTTCTTGCCGGACATTTCATATCTGTCGAAATCTCGCGGTTGCTTCTGGCCGATGTTGAGGATATAATTTCGACACCTGCGAAAGAACCGACTGGTTGCGGAGGATGCCCATGGCGCTCGGCGAACGCCTCAAACACGCCAGAAACTCGTTGAAGCTGACCCTGAACGACGTGGAGAGTCGGACCCAGATCGCCGTCTCCACGCTCTCGGAGTTCGAGAACAACAAGCGGGAACCGAAGTTGTCGCAACTGAAATCGTTGGCTGACCTCTTCCGGCGATCCATAAGTTTCTTCCTCGAGGAGGGTGAGGTGGTGCCCGAGACCGTGCTCTGGCGCGAGAGGCCGACTACGCCCCGCGCGGAGGAAATGCAGGCCCAACTTCTCGCCCTGGCAGAGCAGTACCACCACCTGGAAATCTGGTGCGAGGATCGGCAGGAGTATCAGTTGCCGATGGACTCGAGCGCCTTGGAAACCTACGACTTTCCGAATGCCGAAACCCTTGCAAACCGGGTGCGTAGCAGTTTGGGGCTGGGCGACCGCCCAGGCCAGACCCTTTTGCGAGTCTTGGAAGAAGTCTGCAAGGTCAAGGTTTTCCATTTCGCCTTCCAGCCCACGGGCAGTGCGGCATGCACTCTTAGCAGCAATTTTGGTGCTGCGATCCTTCTCAACGCCAACAATGTTCGCTGGCGGCGGAACTTCGATCTGGCACATGAGTTGTTCCACCTGCTGACGTGGCGAATTTTCCGGCAGACCGTTTCGACTGAGACCGCGGAGCCTACGGAGAAGGAAGAAAGTCTGGCCGGTTGCTTCGCCAGTGTCCTGCTTATGCCGCAGGATGCGATTCTGTCCGCAGTCAACACCGCCAAGGCCGGCCGGGCAAAGTTGGGGTTCGACGACCTGTTTGAAGTTGCCCGACAGTTTGATGTCTCGATTGAGGCCCTGCTTTGGCGCATGAAGTCCATCTACCGGATTCCGCGGCTATATTGAGAGCTTCCAAGGCCAAATCGGCTTCTGGGATGACCGTGAACGCGATGATCCGCCAAATCGGCCACTCCGCTTCCACGTTTTGGCCCGTCATGCCCTACGAAAGGGGATGATTTCGGCGGGGCGATACGCTGAGTACCTCGGTATCTCACGAAGAGAGGCAATGCAGGTTGTCGAGCAGGACGCGAGTGACGATGCCGAAGTTGAAGTTGCTTATTCTTGACGCGAACGTCGTCATCTACCTGCAAGAGAAATCGCTTTGGCGGCCCTTGTTGGAGCGCTGCGAGGTCTACTTGTCCCGCCTTGTCGCCGAACACGAGGTCCGCTACTACCACGGAACTGAATGGAACGAGATCATCGACCTGACTCCCGATATCCAGGCCCGACTCGTGCAGGTCTTTGACGTGCCGGTTGCCTCTGTTCGGCGGTTTCGCGCGCAGTTCGACTTGCCCTACCTGGGCGACCTAGACGATGGTGAGGCGGAATCGTTGGCCTTCCTATTTGAGGCGACCGACCCCTATCTGATTTCGTCGGGCGATGCCATTGTCTATCGCATCCTCGGTAATCTGAACCGGGCCGACGCGGGCCTGTCCCTTGAAGAGATCCTCCAACGTATTGGCCTGACACGAACCGATTTGGCTCGGCAGTATCGGCGGGAGTTTCGAGAGGCCCATACGAAGACTGGCCAGCAAGATGCCATCCAAGGGTGCGGGCATCGGCAGGGAAAGTAGGCGTAACTCGCGTGCAACGCCCCCACTTGGCCCACGTTCGCCCACGTTTGCGCCGTGTGGCGGCCTCGCCCCTTCCTTGGCCAAGGACCCCGCGTTGCTCTCCGCCCAACACGCGCAAACGTGGCGCGTCGGCCTACTACCACCCCCGCCCCCCCCGGTCGTAGGTACTCCCGAAAAGTTGCGCCGGCGGATGGCCCGCGGGAACAGGCCCCCTATCCAGGACAGTTTGTTTTGCTTGTCCGGTTTTTCGTAATGCCAAAGCCAGTAAGCACTAACGCGAGTCGTGGTTCATCTTTCCAGCCTTCACGTTTGCCGCCCGAGGCGAGCCAGTGCATCGACTGGTACGCCGAAGGCGAGGAACGGATCGTCGAGGCCGGCGGCATTCAAGTAGCCGTTCGGTTCGTGGGGCGTAAGGGAGGTCGCGGGCGAATAGCGATTACGGCGCCGCGAGGAGTCATTTTTCGTGGCTGAGGGGAAGATCGAGCGGACGGATGTTAGAGCGCCGTAGGAAACCAACTGCTTCGCGCTGAATTCTCTCGCCCCGCTGGCTCTTTGTGTCATGAGAGCCGTCATGGCCATCCGTCGCAAACAATCGCCTTTATTTTGGGCTGATTGAACGGTTTGGGCTGGCTGTTTCGACGCGATGCTGCAATCTGCGGACATGTTGGCGGTTCTGCGGTTGGAGAGTAGAATCTTGCCACCGCAGCCGTTGTAACGTCGATGCTCTGTGTGGCGGCGAACATTCAAGAACAGTCTTCTGCCTAGCGCGATGCTGATCAAGCCTGCAGCGATCAGACGTTACGGTGACTATCAAGTCGATTGGGTTTCCCTGCTTCCATCGATCCGCAAAGGTCGGTACACGGTCCAGAGCACTGATAGCCTATCAATTCATGGGGATGCGCCAAAGAATTTCTTGCGAATCCAAGAATACACGCCGGGGCGCCCTGGGCGGCATCCACGGCGGTGGATCGGCTACATCGCCAAAGTTGGGTCGAAGTGTTATCCCGTAGAGTCGATCACGGAACATCTGCTGACGCGCATCGGTCAAGTGATAGGGGTTCGCGTGGCGGACTCGCACCTGCGCATCGTTGCCGGACAAGTCAGGTTTCTGAGTCGATACTTCCTGCGAGGTCGGCGGGAATCATTAGTACACGGATTGGAGATTTTTCGCAGCTATCTCGACGACGATGAAATGGTCGACGAGATTGCCGCAAAGAAGCAGGAACAAGAGTTCTATACATTTGAAACGGTCTACGATGCCTTGTTTGAGATTTTTCCCGAGCATGTTGACAATATCATGCCGGAATTTGTCGAAATGCTCGCCTTTGACGCATTGGTTGGCAACAATGACCGCCACCCACTTAATTGGGGGGTGATTACCCCGGTTGCCGATCGCGGCAGAATCGTCTTTTCCCCGGTTTTTGACACGGCTCGTGGCCTGTTTTGGAACCTGGACGACTCGAAGCTCGGTCCGTATACTGAGAGTGTCGAGCGACTAAGAGCCTACGTTGACCGCAGTCGTCCTCAAGTCGGCCTAAATGGTCATAGGTCTCCGAACCACTTTGACCTGATTGAACACATATACACAAATTATCCTGGGTATCGAGGTAACTTGGAGAAGTTTGGGAGTGACGAACTGGTTTCGGCGTGTGCTAGAGTTGTCGATGGGGAGTTTCACAGTCTCATGAGCGAGACTCGGAGGCGCGCAATTTGCTGTTGCCTTGAGTTGCGCCATCAGTTGTACTGCGATGCCATCTCGACGGAGCAAGGAGCGCCAAAATGAGCAATCGGGAATCCCTCTGGAGCAGGATGAGGCGTTATTGGGCGGCCGGCGGAGCCTACGGGACACCAAATGTGGAGCCGAGCCGAAAAGCTGTTTTCCATGTTCTCTATGGCAACATTGAGGTCGGGACCCTCGAATCGGTGGATGGAGTCTGGAAATTTCGCTACTCAGACGAGTTCCGTAAGGACGGCAACCGCCTTCGGGCTATCACCGAGTTCCCAGATTCTGGCCGCGAATATGTTTCGCCAGAACTGTGGCCATTCTTTGCGATGCGAATCCCTAGCCTTAAGCAGGCCGAGATAAAAGCGATCGTAGAGAGGGAACACATTGACGAGAAAGATGAAGCGACGCTTCTTCGTCGGTTCGGCCGGCGGACCGTCGCTAACCCATTTGAGCTTGTTGAGTCCGCAAGCTGACGTAACTCGTGGAGATCGTTCTGCAAATGGCTACCCAAGCCGCCGAAGGGCGGCTTTCTTCTTTTTGAGACTCCGAACTCTGGTCAGAAGACGAACAGCAAGTCAGACCTTGCGAAATTCGCTGTATTCGTTACAATTGCCCAGATATTGAGCAGTGACAGGCGGGTTCTCTGGTCCGCCTGCCCGCCGCCCTGGATTGCCGGGGCCGCACTCCGTTTCTCGGAGCCACCAGCACAATTCTCCTGTGCTTAAGGTGCCTCCGATGAAAATCGAATTATGGAAGACCGGCGACGTCAAGCCCTACCCGGGCAACCCTCGCCAGAATGATGCTGCCGTAGATGCGGTGGCGGCGTCGATCAGGCAATTCGGGTTCCGCCAACCCATCGTCGTCGATGCTGACGGCGTGATTATCGTCGGCCATACCCGGCACAAGGCCGCGCTCAAGCTCGGGCTGGAGAAGGTGCCCGTGCATGTGGCCAAGGACCTGTCGCCAGAGCAGATCCGGGCGTACCGGATCGCCGACAACAAGGTGGCGGAGTTGGCGACCTGGGATTACGAGTTGCTGCCGATCGAGCTCTCGGCACTCCAGGGGATGAACTTCGACCTGGACCTGCTCGGCTTCTCCAAGGACGATCTGGCAAAGATATTCGACCCGGGCGTGAAGGACGGCCTGACCGATCCCGACGAGGTTCCCGAGCCGCCCGACGAGGCGATCACCAAGCCG
>JBEKCP010000069.1:0-15081 GCA_050014815.1 Thermoguttaceae bacterium
GATTGGACTGTTGTTCTACTTCATGCTCATCCGGCCACAGGGCCGCGAACAGGCCCGTCGCCGGGAGATGCTCGCTTCGGTCAAGAAGACCGACCGCGTGGTGACTACCGGCGGGATTTACGGGGTGGTGACCAGCATCGACGCGGAGGCGGGCGAGATCACGATCAAGGTGGACGAGGCCACGAACACGAAGCTCCGCATGACGCTCAGCTCGATTGCCCAGGTCGTCGGAGACAAGACCACGGAAGACACGGCCTCCAAGTGATGCGGAGGCCACTGCCCGCTGGAAAGCCATTGCCCCCCGGTGAATCGTAGGAGCCCTGC
The DNA here is from genome assembly GCA_050014815.1 of Thermoguttaceae bacterium. GTDB lineage: Bacteria > Planctomycetota > Planctomycetia > Pirellulales > Thermoguttaceae > JBEKCP01. The sequence goes on from JBEKCP010000069.1 coordinate 325, forward strand.
TTTATGTTTTGGTATCTCAGCCTCTTGATCATTCTGGCGGTCCTTGCCGTGCCATGTTATTTGGCCTGGCGCGTGACGCGGACGCTGCGGGGGGCCGCCAACGGCTGGATTCCCATCCTCCTGGTGGCCGCCGGTTTTGCCGCGGCCTTCTATGCGACGGCGCAGATCGAGGGCTACTGGACGGCGAGCGTCGCCGATCTCTACCTGCCCGACTCGCTGCCGGGGTTCGAGAAGTTCGTCGCTGAAAACGCGCTGATCGGCTGGTGGCGAGACAACCCGCGGGATCGCGAGCCGATCCTTAAGGAGGCCAGAGGGGTTGAAGCGAAGGAGCCCACCCCGCCCGAGTTGGCGCGGCTTGCCGGCGAGGAGGACCTGGTCGAAGTGATACGAGGGCTCGCGCCGGCGGAGCAGGAGGCGGTGGTCCGCAAGGCGATGGAAACCACCTACCGCCTTGAGTTCCATCGAGTGCATTTCTGCCTGCTGCTCCTGGCGGTCGTCCTGTTCTCCATTCTGCCGGGGATCTGGTTCGCGGAACTGCTGCGGATGCCCGATTTCCGCTGGAAGGTGGCCACCATCCTTTTCGCGATCAACGCGAGTTGCACGATCCTGTGTACCTCCTGGCCGCCCAAGCTGGGCGTGGACCTGGGCGGGGGCGTCATCCTCGTCTACCAGGTCGATCCGGAAAAGCGGTCGGCCGGCGGCCTGGACAAGGACACGATGCAGCAGTTGATCACCTCCGTCAGCAAGCGGGTCAACCCCGGCGGGCAGAAGGAAATCACGGTCCGGCCGCTGGGCTCCGACAAGATCCAGATCACCATCCCGCAGGTCGGCGAGGAAGAAGCCCGCCGGATCAAGAGCATCATCAGCCGTGCCGGCACGCTGGAGTTCCGGATCCTGGCGACGCGGCACGACGACCAGGCGCTGATCGAGCGTGCCCTGGCCGAGCCCAACCGCCGGGATTTGAAGACCTCCGACGGCGAGTACGTCGAGGCGAAGTGGGTCCCCGTCACCGCCAAGGAGGAAAGGGCGTTCCAGGGCGACGCCCAGTTGGCCAGGCGGACTGCCAAGTCCGGCGCGATGGAATTGCTCGTCAAAATCGACCCGTACAACGTCAAGGGGGATTATCTGAAACAGGCGCTCGAGGACGTCGATCCGAAGACTGCCAGGCCGTGCGTCGCCTTCTACTTCAACTCCACCGGCGGCGAGTTGTTCGGGCAATTGACCAGCGCCAATTTGCCCGTCGAGAACTTCTTCCGGCGGCTGGGTATCATCCTCGACGGCGAACTCTATTCGGCCCCTACGATCCAAAGCGCGATCTCCGAACATGGCGTGATCACCGGCAACTTCACCCGCGCGGAAGTCCAGGACCTGGTCAAGCTGCTGAACGCGGGCAGCCTGCCGGCCGCCCTGGAGAAGAAGCCGGTCCGCGACCTCACGACCGGTGCGACCTTGGGCGGCGACACGATCGCCAAGAGCCGGCTCGCGATGATCCTCTCGTCGATCCTCGTGCCGTTGTTCATGCTCTGGTACTACCGGTTTGCCGGGCTGGTGGCCGTCCTGGCCCTGTCGCTCAACATGCTGATGCTGGTGGCCGTGATGATCCTGGTCAAGGCCCCGTTCACGCTGCCGGCCCTGGCCGGCCTGGCCCTGACGGTCGGCATGGCCGTGGATAACAACGTGCTCATCTACGAGCGGTTGCGCGAAGAGCTTGCGCACGGGGCGGCGCTGCGCATGGCCGTCCGCAACGCGTTCCACCGCGCCGGCGTCGTCATCATCGACGCCAACATCACCCACCTGATCGCCGCCACCGTGCTCTTCGTCGAAGGCACCGAGCAGGTGAAGGGCTTCGCCGTTACTTTCTGGCTCGGCGCCGTGCTGAGCATCTGGGCCACGATGTTCGTCGCCCGCGCAATCTTCGAGGTCGCCGAGCGGCGGCATTGGATCACGCAGGTCAAGATGATGCACGTCATCGGCCACACGAACATCGACTTCATGAGGTGGTTCCCGGCCTGCGCGACCGCCTCGTTGCTGATTACGGTGCTGGGGCTGGGCGTGGCCTTCGCCCGGCAGAAAGGCCTGTTCGACATCGACTTTACCGGTGGCGTGTCGGTAGAGGCGCAATTCACCCGGCCGCAAGACATCGGCGTCGTCCGCAAGGACACCGAGGAACTGCCCGACGTGGCGGTCAGCAACGTCCGCCGATTGGAGGACCAGCAGGAAAACATACGGTTCCTCATCAACACGTCCTTGGACAACCTGGAGGAGGTCAAGCAGGAGTTGAAGAAGAAGTTCGGCAACGAGCTGGTTTCGAACAGCTTGACCATCTCCGGCGTGGCCGCGATCCCCGAGGCGGCGAAACCGCAAGCGGAGAAGGCGAAGCCGGGGGCGAAGGGTGAGAAGAGTGAGAAGGGGGGGAGGCCGGCGGAGAAATCGGAGTCGGGCGAGCAAGAAACGCGGCTCCAGCTCCCGCCGGATACCATGATTGCGATGGCCGGACCGGCCCCCGTCTTGCTCGCCCAGGCCGACAAGACGGCCGCGAAATCCCCGGCCGACCAGGAGCCTGCCCCGTCGCCGAAGTCGGACGAAAAAGCGAAGCCGCAAGCGGAAGAGCCGCCGGCTCAAAAGCCGGAGGAAGAACCCGAAGAAAAACCGGAAGAAAAACCGCTGGCGGAGAAACCGCAAACCGGCAACCCGCTGGCCGGCGGCACCCAGGCCGAGTTGGCGTTCAAGTTCAAAGTCGATCACAAGACCGTCGAGGATCTGGTCAAGTCGGCCTTGACCGCCCAGGGAATCTCGCTGGACGACATGCTCCTGGAACTGGCTAACCCCGAGTACCACGGCGAGATGGACACGACCCCGTACGACCACTGGTCGCTGCGGATCAAGCTTCCGCGGGAGAAGACCGAGGCCGTGCTCGGAGCCGTCCAGTCGCAGGTCGGCCAGATGCCGTACTTTCCGGACGTCGACGCCATCGGCTCCGCGGTTGCTTCCGATACCCGCTACTACGCCGTGATCGCGCTGGTGGCCAGTTGGGTGCTGATCATCCTGTACTTGTGGGTCCGGTTCCAGGGCGTCGCCTTCGGCCTGGCCGCCGTGATCGCCCTGATCCACGACGTGCTGGTGATGCTCGGGGCCATCGCGTTCAGTTATTACCTGGCCAATTATATCCCCTGGCTGGCCAACATCACGATGATCGAGCCGTTCAAGATCAACCTGCAGATCGTCGCCGCGTTCCTGACGATCATCGGCTACTCGGTCAACGACACGATCGTCGTGTTCGACCGGATCCGGGAGGTCCGCGGCAAGGACCCGCGGATGACGCGGCAGATGGTCAACGACGGCACGAACCAGACCCTCGGCCGGACGCTGTTGACGTCGTTCACCGTGCTCCTGGTGGTCGTCATTTTGTACCTGGTCGGCGGTCAGGCGCTGCACGGGTTTGCATTCGCGCTGATCATCGGCGTGCTGACGGGGACCTACAGCTCGATCTACGTGGCCGCCCCGATCCTGTTGGGCCTGATCCATCCGAAGCAAATGATGCGGGAAACGGCGGGCGCGGCGGTGCAGCGGGGCGGGTAGAGCACGTTTAGCGGGTGACCATGCTGCGCACGGTGCCCTGCCCGCCGTGCCGCTCCCACGGCGGGCAAGCCCGCCCGCTAAACCGCCTACCGCGCCACGTCCTTCAAGACGGCCTCGATCGCGATCTGGACGGGCTGCGTCTGGAGAACGATCAAGCACTGGGAAGGCGGGTCGAAGACCACAACGCCCGTTGCGCCTCCCTCGCTCCAGGCAGCCTGGGGCAAACGGGTTTTGAGCCGCTCGATCAGGGTGGGGGACGGTGCCTTGGCCAGGAGGCTGCCCACCGGGTAGAACTCCAGTTCGAGCCGCGCGTCGACGGCCTTGCGCGTCGTGACCTGGAGGGCGTTGGCACCGACGGCCCGCCACCCCAGTCCCAGCGGGTCGAGCACTTGCCCGAGGACCGCAGAGAGGGGTTGCCGCTGGGTCTTGAGCATCCCTTTCACGTCCTCGGAGATGCCGGCGGCGGCAAGTGCCGGTCCGTCCAGGAGGATCTCCGCGCCCGTGGATTGCCTCAGGTGGCCGAGGATCTGCCCGAGCGGCGTGGGCTGAGCGAAATTCGCCGCGACCGGATGCGCGAGCACTGCGGCGGCCCGGTCCGCATGCGTAAGGAGCGCGAACAACTCGGGGCTCAGCCGGCTCCGAGTCGGCTTTCCGCGGGCCGTCCGGAGCTTCTCGCAGAAGACGAGCACCCGGTAGTGTACGCTCCCGGTTTGATTGACCTCCAGCGTGCCTTCCTTCGCGCGGATCGTGCCGCGGCCGCCGTCGGCCTCCCAGGAGTGCGGCACGACGAGCCGCTGGACGAGCCGGGCAAGCTCGCCGGTCGCCCGGAGGTCCTTGCCCGTCAGATCCTCGACCGGGTAGTCCACCGCGCGGAGCGACTCGCGGTGCTCCGCCGGGCTGGTCACGAGCACCCGGTCGCCGTCAAGAACGCACGCCAGCTTCCGGCCCGCCACGACCGTCCCGAGGGCCACGCCCACGGTCTTATTCGAGAGGGTGACGCTGATTTTGTCCTGAAGCGTCGCTCCGAGTTCCTGCATGGCGTCCACGTCGAAGCTGACCGGCACGTTGCTCATGCCGGCCAGGAGCGTTACGGCTTCCACCAGCGGCATTTCGGACAACTCGATCTGCGGGATGACAGCGGCCAGCCGGGCTCGAACAGCGGAGTCGTTCGTCTGGGGTTTTGCACCGGTTTTCGCTTCGGTTTTCGGTTTCACTTCCGCTTGCGGTTTCGCTTCCGCTTGCGGCTTCGCAACGATCTCCACCGGCGGCTCGCCGTGAATCGTCGCCATCTGCTCCAGGAGTTGCGGATCCATGTTCTTGGAGAGGAAACGCACGGACCCGTCCGCCATGCCGGCCAGCATTCCGTCGGGCTGGCCGCTGCCGAAGCCGTCGGGGCCGTTGACGTAGGGACGCGTGCCCAACGACCGGACGGTGGCGTTGCCGCCGGCCGCCCATGGCCCGCACCGACCCGTCACTCCCAGGATGGCGATGGTTTCGGCGTCGCCGCGGGTGAAGTCTTCCCGTCGCGTCTTGCGGCCGTAGCCGAAGACGCCCGCCCGCGGATCGCCCACGTCGAGCTTGCCGGCATCCGGCCCCACGCCCGAAACACCCACGTAATGCGTCACCGGGAAGCCGGCCTCCGTGGCGGCGGGGCCCAGCGCGGGGTTCACCACTTCCGCGAGCGGTCGCCGCGCGACGGCCTGGTTCTGCGGGCTGTTCCAGGGATAGCTGAACTCCAACTGCCGGTGCCAATCCGCGTGGCCGTAGTAGGGGAGCAAAGAGCCGATCCAACTCAGGCGGGTTTCCGGGGACATGAGCCCGCGGCCGGCTACCCCGGCGGGGAAGCCTCCCTCGGCCTTGACGTACCCGGTCAAACCCGTCATCAGCCGGCGATGGTTCCCCTCGTCAACCGTCCGTGCGGCAGCGAGCCAGTCGCTCTCCATGGCCGCCGCACTCCCAAGCGCGGCGACCGCCACCGCCACCGGCGAGCGATTCCAGCCCAACCGGACCCAGACGACCGCGTCGCCGGCATCCCAATGGGCGGACTCCATCGCGGCCAGAGCGGCGTCCAAGAGCGACTTGTACTGATCGGCGGCTTCCGTAGCGAGCCGGCCGACCCCGCTCCTGGCGGCGGGCACCAACTCGTCCAAGGCGGCCTTGAGCTTCTCGGCGGCCGCGGGGCCCTCGCAGGCCAGTGCCAAATCGGTCCGCGGCGTGCCGGACCATGTGACTGTGCAGCAGAATCCCTCGGAAACCTCCCACAGGGCATGCCACGGCCCTTTTCCCGCGGGCCAGACGTCCAGCACCGCGGCGGGCAGTCGCCACCCCACGGCCCGGGCCGCCGCAAGGTCCACCAGCAACATGGCATCGCAGTCGGAGCCGACGACCTTCAGCAGCCGCCCCAACGGCTGGCTCTTCAGGCGGGGCTCACCACGGTGGACGAGTTCCCGGAGCAGATCCTCGCGGCCGGTGAGGATCGTATGTTCATCGACGGCGGCGAATGGGTTTGGCCAGACGCCGCCGGGGACGCGACGGAAGGCAAAATCCGCGGATCCCTGATCCGAGGTCCCCAGGTCCACGGCCTCGCCCTTGGGCAGAAGCGTGCCGGCGCTCTGCCCGGGTTCCAACTCGATGATCGCAACTCCGGCCGCACCCCACTGGCCCAGGTCGGTCGCAGCCCACGTGAACCGCTGGACCCGCTCGTGCTTCAGACCCAACCCGCGAAGCGCCGCGCCGGCCGTCGGCTCCCACCAGGGCCCCAGCTTCTCCAGGAGCCAGCTCGCCTCCGACTCGGCAACCAGTCGCGACACGCGGACACTCGCCACCAGCCGGGTTGCCTCGGGCAGCCACCGACTGTCGAGCCGGGCCGGTATGGCGATGGCTTGCGGGTTTTCTGCGACCTTAGTCGCAGGCTCGGACTCCGCAGCCTGCTCCGCCGGGGCGACCGCTTGCGGATCGCCGGCCGGTGGTTCCGCCGGGCGCAAGAGAATCGCCCCCACGCCCAGCACCATTGCCAGGCCCGCCAGTGGCGATCCGGCCAGGACCGCCCACCGCGCCCAGGGCGAATCGGCCAGCCGCGCCCAGAGGCCACGCGGGCTGCCGACGGCTGGAGATTCCTCGACCGGCGTGAACCCGGCTGGCGTGAAGCCGGCTGGAGGTTTCACTTCCACTGCGAGCGCCAGCACGACGGCTTTGGGCTCGATCTTCGAATCGCCGCCGATCCGCGGCGGAGCGCTTGGCGCCGCCGGTTCTGCGAAGCCGCTAGCGGGTGCCGGCCCCGCCTTGTCGATTCGGCCCTCCTCCTTGGTCCACCCATCAGGAGGGGTCACGAGGACCATGCTGCTGCACTTGGGGCATTCGAGGATGGCGCCGACGACATCCAGACTGCGGACCGCCAACCGGGCATGGCAGGTCGTACAGCAGATCGAGAAGAGTGCCTTTTCCACAGTTCCGCCTGAAAAATGGCCTGCGCGGGCACTGCCCGCCCCGCGGCAATGCCCTGTCCTTCGCCCCCCGCAATTGTACGGCGCGGGAGAACAATTGTCATCCCGGGTCTTCCGCTTCGGGCCCCCAGCGAACACAATGGACTCCTGGTGGTCGCATCATGAAAGTCTCCCCCCTCAACATCCGTCGCATCGACAGCTCCCGGGAGGATATCCGCGGGGCGATGGCGGCGCTCCGCCGCAGGCTTAGCCCGGAGGGTGACATGGTCAGCGAGGCCGGCCGGCAGCGGACGATCGAGGTCTTCGGCAAGCCGCTCTCACCCATTCAGGTGGTCGACCTGATCTGCCGCGACGTGAAAGAGCGGGGGATCGCCGCCGTGTTGGATTACTCGGCCCGGATCGACAAGGCGGAATTGACGGCCGAGACGATCCGGGTGCCCCGCGAGGAGCTGTCGCGTGCCCACGCCCAGGCCGACGGCGAGTTCCTCTCAGCCGTCCGCCGCGTGCGGAGCCGCATCCGGAGGTTCCAAGAGGCGATACTCCACCACGAGGTGCGGGTGGACGTGCCCGGCGGGTATCTCCTGGAGCGGTACTGGCCCTTGGACCGCGTGGGGATTTGCGTGCCGGGTGGGGCCGCGGCCTATCCTTCAACGGTGTTGATGACGGCCGTGCCTGCCCAGGTGGCCGGCGTGGAGCAACTGGCGGTGGTCGCCCCGCCGACCCGGTTCGGCGCCTACAACCCCGACCTCCTGGCGACCTGCCACGAGTTGGGGATCGACGAGGTCTATCGGCTGGGCGGGGCGCAGGCGGTCGCCGCGCTGGCCTTCGGCATCGAGGGCCTGCCCCGGGTGGATAAGATCGTGGGCCCAGGCAACCTGTTCGTCGCGCTGGCGAAGAGGCACGTTTTCGGCCAGGTGGACATCGATTCGATCGCCGGTCCCAGCGAGGTGGTCGTCATTGTGGACGGCTCGACGCGGCCCGACTTTGCGGCGGCCGATCTCCTGGCCCAGGCCGAGCACGCCCCGGGCGCCAGCATTCTCATCGGTTGGGAGGAGGGCGTGTTGGACCGCACCGTCGCCGAGATCGCCCGGCAGTTGACTGGATTGGATCGCGGCGAGCTTGCCCGCCGCAGCCTCGAGGAGTTCGGGGCGGTGATCCTCGCGCGGGATGCCGGCGAGGCCTGCCGGCTGGCCGACGAGATCGCCCCCGAGCACCTCCACGTCGCCACGGCCAATGCCGAAGAGTTGGCGGCGAAGATCCGCCATGCCGGGGCGATCTTCCTCGGGAACTATACCCCGGTGGCGCTGGGCGACTACGCGGCCGGGCCCTCGCACGTCCTGCCCACCAGCGGCACCGCCCGGTTCGCCAGCGGCCTGTCGGCGAACGACTTCCTGCGGGCCCACAGCGTCCTTTGCTTCAGCCGTCAAGGTATGATGGAACTGGCCCCGGACGTGCAAGTGCTGGCCACCAGGGAAGGGCTCGGCGCCCATCGCGCCAGCGTGGAGATAAGGATGAAGGATAAAGGATGAAGGATGAAAAGTTTAGCGGGCGGGCTTGCCCGCCGTTAAGGAACAATAGCCGCGGTTGAATACCCGCGGCAATTTGCAATTTGCAATTCTCAATTTGCAATTCCTCCCCCATGACGTTCTTCCGTTCTAGCATCGAAGCGATGTCCGGCTATGTGCCCGGCGAGCAGCCGCAAGAGAGCGGGTTCGTCAAGCTCAACACGAACGAGAACCCGTATCCGCCGCCGCCGGCTGTGGCCCGGGCTATTGAGGCGGCCGTCCGCCGCGGCCTCCAGAAGTACCCGGACCCGATGGCCGAGGCCTTCCGCCGCCGGGCATCCGAGGTGCTCGGAGTCCCGCCCGACTGGATCCTGGCCGGCAACGGCAGCGACGACATCCTGACGATCGTTACCCGCGCGCTGGTGGGCCAGCGCCAATGGCTGCGGCTGCCTTATCCCAGCTACATTCTCTATAAGACGCTGGCCCAACTGCAAGGGGCGCGGAGCGAGGAGGTCCGCTTCCTGCCCGATTGGTCGCTGCCCCGCGAGTTTTCCCAGCCGCGCGAGGGCCTCCGCCTCGTCATGCTGGCCAATCCGAACAGCCCCTCCGGCACCATCGTGGGCCCGGAGCGGGTGCTGGAACTTGCCCGGCGGCTACCGTGCCCGCTCCTGGTCGACGAGGCGTATGTCGATTTTGCCGAGACGAATTGCCTTGCACTGGTGGCCCGCAACGAGAAGATCATCATCTCGCGGAGCCTGAGCAAGTCGTACGCGCTGGCCGGCCTTCGGTTCGGCTACCTGGTGGCCCAGCCGCAACTGGTCGAGCAGTTCGTCAAGGTGAAGGACTCCTACAACTGCGACGCCCTGTCGATCGCCGGGGCCGCGGCCGCCATCGGGGAGCAGGGCTGGCTGGCCGACTGCCGTGCGAAAATCCTCGCCACGCGGCGCCGGCTTATGACGGCCGTGAGGCAACTCGGCTTCGTCTCGCCTGATTCGCAAGCCAACTTCGTGTGGACCACCCATCCGCACCGCCCGGCAAAGCCCCTTTACGAAGAACTCAAACGCCGGCGGATCCTGGTCCGGTACATGGACTATCCGGGCTGGGGCGACGGCCTGCGGATCAGCGTCGGCACGGACGCGGAAGTGGATGCGTGCGTGGCGGCGCTCGGGTCGCTCGTGTAGAGGGGGGAGAATTACCAATCCTCGTCTCCCTGTGCGTCAGGGAGGGCAGCGGTTCGCCGGCAGGTCCGGCTGACGCGTGACCACCGCCCGCCCAATGGCCAGCGCCGCGGCGGCCCAGGGCGTGGCCACCAGCGGGTCGTCCTCCTTCGCATCGGTGAAGCGATTGGCCCAGGAGCCGTCGGGCCGCTGGCGCGCGAGGAGCTCGGCGGCGAACTTCTCCGGCCAGGCGACGGGGCCGTCGCGGGTTTCGAGCCGCTCGCGGCCGGTCGCCAGGAGGGCGTGCGAGGCCGCCCAAGTCCAATAGTACCAGGTCGCGTCCTGGAGCACCGCCCGGTCGGCCGCGAACGCGCCCGGGTTGTGGGCCGCCGAGAAATTCCGCGCGAGCCACTTCCGCGCCGCCACCACCCGCGGATGGTCTTCGCCCAGGCCGCAGCGGAGCAGGGCGCGAATGCCGTCGGCCGTCATCGTGCCGTAGGAGCGGAAGCGGGTGCGGCCCGTGCGGTCCGCGCCGGCCGCGCCGGCCTTGTTCTGCGCGGCGTCGCCGGGGATGAAGAAGAACCCGCCGTCGTCGAATCGCGGGTCGCCGCGGGCCGGATCGTCGCTGAAGTTCTGGCAGCGTTTCACCAGCACCAGGGCCTCGGCGTAGGCCGGATCGTCCAGCGGCACCTTGGCCGAGCGGAGCGCGGCCAGCGCGAAGACCGTCGCCGCCAGGTTCGACTCGTCGAGCAACTGCTTCGGCTTGCCGGGGGCGGGCTTGCGCGGCACGTCGAGCGAGAACCCCCAGCCGCCATACTCGAGGTCCGCAGCTTGCCAGCCGAGCGATTCGTTGAGCTGCCGGCCGCGGAGGCAGGCCAGCCACGCCTGCTGGGCACGGAGGTTGCGCGGGCTCCGCTCCACCAGCGCCAATACCCGGCTGGCCGAAGCGGCCGTATAGACGGGGAAGAGAAGGTCTCGCGGGCCGATCTTCAACTTCCCATCGTCGCCTGCGAAACCGGCCAGGTACTCGGCGCCCTTGCGAAGCGCCCCCGCCCCTTCGGCGCCGGACTGCGGCAGGAAGAGGATCGCGCTCATAACCAGCGGCGTGAGCGAGGGGCCGTCGCGAAGGGCGCCGTAGGTCTCCGATCGCCACGCCCCGTCCGCCGACTGCTTGGAAACGAGGAATCGGGCCGCCTTTTCCAAGGCGGAATCAAGGCGGCGCACCATGTCGGCCCGGTCGCGGTCTTCGGCGCTGGTCGCCGAAACCAGCAGCGCAACAAGGAGCCAGCCTGCCGCCGCCGTGCGTCTGTAAGAGACCAATTTGTCCAATTGCGTGGCACGCCCTGAGCGCAGCGAAGGGCGTGGTGGGCCAGAAAATCACGCCCTTCGCTGCGCTCAGGGACGTGCCACACCGGGTGGAACTTGAACAGGTTATTGTTTTGCTATTCCCGTGGGGCGAAATAGCGCCGTGCTCATCGCTGCTTCATCTTCTCGGAGATCGGCACCGGCGAGCGATCGACCATGAGGACCAGCAGGGCCGCCGACGTGCAGAAGGTCCGGCCGGTGATGCAGTGGTGGCCGGACCAGCTCCCGTCGTTGTTCTGCACGCGGTTGAGGTTCTCGCCGATCGACTTGTCCCACGTCTTCCAGGTGTCGCCTCCCTTGACGACGAGACTCTCGCCGATGTTCATGTAGCTGAGGAACTCTTCACCGCCGTTGGAACCGAAGCCGGCGATGAACTGCTTGTCGTCCAGCCGGGCGACGACCGCCCGCTCGGCGTCGCCCTGGTCCTTCTTCACGGCGTCGAAACGCGCGATCGTCTTCTTGGCCTCTTCGCGGGCGGCAGGCGTGGGGGCCGACGCGGCCTGCTCTCGGACCTTGGATTCTTGCAGTGCGTTGGTCGTCGCGTTTTGGGTCATGTTGCTCAAATTGGCCCCCGCGCTGTACAGTTCTACGCCCGCGGAGTCCGCCCCCGAGAACTTGCCGGAAGCGCGGTCGAAGGTCTGGCGGGCCTGCGACTCGGCCTTCTCCCGGACCTTCTCGTCGATCACCACCCCGTTTTGGGCCGCGCGATTGAGGCCCTTGACGGCCATGTTCTGCTGGAGGGTGGTGGCCCAGCCCTGGCCGCCCCAGGTGCCGTCCGGCCGCTGGTTCTTCTGGATCTTCGCCAGCACCTTGTCCAGGGCCGCCGCCACCCGCTTCTGGCTCTCGGCGTCGGGCATCCGGTCCTTGACTTCGGCCAGGAGGAGCGAGGCAGTGAAGGTGTCGATGAACGGCCCGAGCTTCGTTTGCACCCGCGTGCCGCGCCGCGGCGTCACGTAGAGCGAATCCTTGTCGGACTCCTCGACCTCGCCGCAGATGAACTTCACCGCGCTGAGCAGGTTCTTCGCGTACTGGCCCTGGGCGGGCGTGCTGCCGGTGCGGATCAGACCGAGGGCGGCCATGCAGGTATCCGCAACGCTCGGCACGTCCTTCAGTTGCGTGCCGCCGCCCATATTCTGCGACTCTTCACCCTGGCCCCAGGCCCCGTTTTTGAGCTGGTGCTCGACCAGCCAATTCAACCCTTTTTTCACGTTCTCGGACAACGGCTTGGGGTTGACCGCCGGGGCCCATTTCACTTCGGACTTCGCCGCCGGGGACTTGGCCTCCTCGGCCGGCTTTTCTCCCGCCGCAACGTACCGGGCCGCCGCAAGTGCGGCCAAGACGACTGCCAGACCATAGAAAGCGACTCGCTTGGACATGATTTCCTCCTCCCGTTTCAGAGATTGACCATGGACCTTGCATCCCTCATGCAGGGTTAGACGACGCGGGGGCTGGAAGAGTTCCCTTTCGCGGTTCTTTCTGGCTTCCGTTTTCCCCGCCTCGCCTTTCGACTACCATGATAGCAGGTCGCAACCACTTTTCGTGTAACAAGTTAGTAACAACCGGGCCCCGACAGCCCCTCGCTCTTGGGGTATGCACCCTTGCGTGTTGAACTTTGGCGGCCGGAACGTTATGCTGATGGGATAGAAGCCGCTGTATTGCCGCATGCCTGCCCGCCTCCCCAACCCCGCCAAATCCAAGGAGCAATCATGTCTCGCATGGCTATCCCTCGTCGCAAGTTCCTGGCCGCCGCCGGGACCGGATCGCTGTTGATCGTCTCGCCGAGCGCCGCGTGGTCCTACGCGGCCAACGAGAAGCTCAACACGGCGCTGATCGGCGTTGGCGGCCGCGGCGGTGCCCACCTGGGGGTTGTCGCAAGCCAGAACCTGGTGGCCGTGGCCGACTGCGACGAGAAGCGTATGGCCGGCGCCCTGAAGAAGAGCACCCAGACCAGGGCCTACACCGATTACCGCAAGCTGTTCGACGCACATCAGGACCTCAACGCGGTCTTCGTCGCCGCGCCGGACCATCACCACTTCCTGGCGTCGATGCTGGCGATCGAGCACGGGGCGGGCGTCTATACCGAGAAACCGCTGGTCCACTCGGTCTACGAGGCGCGGCGCCTGACCGAATTCGCGCGGAAGAAGAAGGTGGCCACGCAATTGGGCAACCAGGGACACAGCGGCGAGGGCTGCCGACGGCTCTGCGAAGTGGTCTGGGGCGGCGTGTTGGGCGACGTGACCGAAGTACACTGCCGCACGACCTGGGCCTTCAGCGCCGGCATCAAGGTGGCGGCCGAGCCCAAGCCGGTGCCCCCCGGCCTGGACTGGGACGTTTGGTGCGGTCCGGCCCCGATGCGGCCCTACCAGGACCGGATCCATCCGTTCGACTGGCGCGGCTGGCTCGACTACGGCACCGGCGCCTTGGGCGATCAGGGCTGCCACGTCATGGACGCCGCCTACTGGGCGTTGAAGCTGGCCGAGGCCGACTCGTTCGAGGTCTCGGCCGAGACGTCCGCGGACAACGGCCCGCTCTTTCCGCTCTGGTCCGTCGTCACCTACAAGTTCCCCGCCCGGGCGGGCATGGCGCCGGTGACCGTCAAGTGGTTCCTCGGCGGGAAGAGCCCGCCGAAGCCGCCCGAAATGGAGGAAAAGCGAGGCATTCCCGGCCACGGCGCCATCATCTACGGAACGAAGGCGATCACCTACACCGACCAGTACTGCGGCGGCGTGCGCCTCATTCCCGAGTCGAGACACCAGCAGGCTACCTTTCCGCCGGTAAGCCTGCCGCGGGTCAAGGGCGGTCACCAGGGCAGCTTCCTTGAGGCCTGCAAGGGCGGACCGCCCGCCGCCAGCAATTTCGACTACGCCGGCCCGCTCAACGAGATCATCCTCGTGGGCAACATCGCCCTCCGGGTCAAGAAGCCGTTCACCTGGAAGATGAAGGCGATGCAGGCGCTCAACTGTCCCGAGGCCGACGCCCTTGTGCGGCGCGACCCGCGCAAAGGCTGGGAGTTCGGTTACGATCGACCGATATAGTGCGCCCAATCCGACACTTGAATGATTGGACGTGGGCACAACCGGACATGGGACGTGCCGCTGAAGGAATCACAGCGCGTTGAATGGAAGGGCAATAGTGGTGTTTGATCTGTTTGCGGTCGTACCCATTTTGACCAATGCCGGCGTGGCGTTGCTCCCCGCGGTGTTGGCGGGCGTCGGCAGCGTCATGGCGTTGCTGCTGAAGCCGCGCGAGGCGATTGCGCTGTGTCGTCGCAAGCCGCATGTTCCGGCGCTGGCGCTGGTGATCCTGGCGGCTATCGCTGGCGGCGTGTGGTGGCTGATGCTGCCCGCGCCCAAGGCGGACCCGCCCGCCCAGGCAGCCGCCACGAAGACCGACTGGACAGCCGTGGCGCTGCAGATCCTGCGCGACGAAAAGCTCGCCGGCAGCGGCGCGACGGCGACGGCAACCGCGACGAATACGCAGGCGAGCGCCCCGCAGCAAGTGGAGCCGTTCAATCGCCGCGGCAACTTTCTGCGCACCGGTCACGTCGGCGGGCCGCCGCTGCGGCGGTTGCAGCCGCTGTGGGAATACAACTCCAACCAGGGCTATTTCTACTTCTCCGACGCGGCGGTGTACGGCGACCGCGTCTACGCGGCGGGCTGCCTCCAGGACTTGACGGGAATCTTCGGCACGCTGACGTGCGTGGACGCC
>JBEKCP010000069.1:15089-23769 GCA_050014815.1 Thermoguttaceae bacterium
GACGTGCGTGGACGCCCGCGGCGGCAAACTCTGGGAAGTGGACAAGACCGAGCGCGAACCGCTGAAGGGCTTCTTCAGCTCGCCCGTCCTAACCGGCGACGGCAAATTCCTCGTCATCGGCCAGGGGCTCCATACCGACAAGGGCTGCGACCTGATGTGCTTCGAGACCGCCTCCGGGCGGCTGAAGTGGAAGCACAAAACGCCGCTGAATCACATCGAGGGCTCGCCGGCGATACGGGGCGACCTGGCGGTCGTCGGGGCGGGCGCGATCGAGAACGAGCAAGGCGTAGCGACCGAAGGACCCGGCGTCGTGTTGGCGGTCCGCATATCGACGGGCGAAAAGCTGTGGGAATACATGGTGATCGACCCGGAGAGTTCGCCGGCCATCGGCGAAGATGGAACGGTTTACCTGGGCAGCGGCTGCAACGGCAAGGCCGTGGTGGCCCTGCGAAGCGAAACGGATGCGGAGCTCAAGCGACTGGACAAGCCACGCCTGATCTGGTCGCACCCGGTGGAATACCCCGCACTGGGAACGGTGACGCTGGCCGGCGATAAACTGCTGATCGGCATCGGCGAGGGCGATTTCGTCAAGGCGGCGCCGGTGCCGGCCGGGCAAGTGCTGTGCCTTGAACAGAAGACGGGCAAGGAGGTCTGGAAGCGATCCGTCGGCGATGCCGTGCTGGGCGCGGTGGCCGTGGCCAATGACACGGCCTTTGCCTCGGTGCGCAACGGCGAAGTCGTGGCGATGCAGCTTGCCGACGGCAAGATTCGCTGGCGACAGGCGGTATCCGGCAAGACGCCGCTCCTGGCCAGCCCGGCGGTGGCGGGCCGCTGCGTCTATGCCGTGGCCAACAACGGCACGCTGGCCATACTCGACCAGAACGACGGCAAGGTGCTCGAAAAACACCAGGTGAACGCCGCCAACGCGCCGGGCGTGGAGGGCTATTCCTACAGTTCGCCGATCATCGTGGACGGACGCCTGTACGTCGGTTCGGAAACCGGCGGGATGCGTTGCTTTATCGGCGGCAAGGAGAACCCATGACCACTCCGTGGCTGCTCGACCTGGGCGACGCGGCGGATATCCGCATCGTCGGCGGCAAGGCGATGAACCTTGGCACGTTGTTGCGGGCGGGTTTGCCGGCGCCCGGCGGGTTCGTCGTGACCACGGCAACCTACCGCGCGGCGAAGGCCCACGGCGAGATGCCCGCCGAAGCGCGAGCCGGCATCCTTGAAGCCTATGCCCGCATGGGCCGGCCGCAGGTTGCGGTCCGCTCGTCGGCCACGGCGGAGGACCTCGCCGAGGCATCGATGGCGGGGCAGTACGGCACGCACCTCCGCGTGGAGGGCGACGAGGCCCTCTTGCACGCCGTCGAGTCGTGCTGGGCAAGCGTGGAGCGCCCCGGCACGCTGGCGTACCTGCGAGAGCACGGACTGGACCCCGCGTCGGTGGCGATGGCCGTGGTCGTCCAGTTGATGGTGCCTTCGGACGTGGCGGGCGTGGCGTTTTCGACCGACCCGGGCACGGGCGCGGCGCCGGGCGTGGTGATCGAGGCCAGTTGGGGCCTGGGCGAAGCCGTCGTTTCCGGCCAGGTGCAGCCCGACACGTTTCGCCTCGATGCCGCCACCGGCCTGACGCTCGAAGCGCACATCTCCGACAAGGCGCTGTGGTATCCGCCGTGCGGGGTTGCGGGCAGGCAGCCGGTGCCGGCCCAGTGCCGCAAACTGCCCTGCCTGAATCACAGCCAGTTGCGCGAAATATGGGAGTTGTGCGGGAAGGTCGCGTCCCACTTCGGCCGCCCGCAGGACATCGAATGGGGCATCGCCGGCGACAAACTCTACCTCTTGCAATCGCGGCCCATCACGACCATGGAGCACGCGGAGGATGCCCCCGCCGCGCTGGCACAGATCAAGGCCCAGGTGCAGGCGGCCGGGGCACTGGGGCGCGGGCCATGGGCGCTGCACAACCTCGGTGAAAGCGTGCCGCGCCCGACGCCGCTCACCTGGTCGGTGCTCCGGCGGTTCATGTCGGGCGACGGCGGGTTCGGCCGGCTGTACCGCATGGCCGGTTACGATCCCGGCGAGAAAGTGCGGACCGAGGGCTTCCTGGACCTCATCGGCGGACGCATCTACATGGACTGCAGCCGCGCGGCCGAAATGTTCGCGGCGGACTATCCGCTCGCTTACGACCTGGAGAAGCTGCGGCACGATCCGCAGGCGTCGCAGGAACCGCCGACGGTGACGGTGGGCAACGCCCGGCACCGGCTCCGCGCGGCCCGGCAGAGCACGGAGGTGCACCGGCGATTGGGCGAGCTGGCGGTTGACCTGGACCGCAAGTTGCGGGACCAGGAGTTTCCGCAGTTTGCCGCGTGGTGCGCGGACGAAAAGCGGCGCGGGCTTCCGGCGCTCAGCGGTCCCGAGTTGATTGCACTGTGGGAGGCGCGTGAGACGAAGGTCCTGGATGAGTTTGCGCCCCGCTCGCTCCTGCCGAGTTTTGTGGCCGGATGGGCGCTGGCCGAGCTCAAAAGTTTTCTCGCGGAGCACTGCTGGGATGACGAGACCGAAGTCCTGGCGAGCGAGTTGTCGGCGGTCGGGCCGCCGGATTTGACGTTTCAGGCCAACGCGGGCCTCTATTCCCTCGGCTGCGCACGCCGGACGCTGGACTCGTGGATGGCCCAGTACGGCCACCGGGGTCCGGCCGAGTTCGATTTGGCCGCGCCGCGCTGGCGGGAAATGCCCGATGCGGTCGCCACGCTCGCCAGGCAACTGGCGAGCGGGCCCGATCCGGCGTGCCGGCACGCGGAGTTCGGCGAGCGGGCGCAGGAACACCTGGCTCGCATCGACCGAATTCTCGCGCCGCCGCTGCGCGCCGCCCTCCGCGAACGCCTCGGCGCCGTGCACCGGTACATGGCCTTCCGCGAGGACGGCAAATACTACCTCATGCTCGGCTACGATCTGCTCCGCGACCTGGCACGGGAGGCCGGCCGGCGGCTGGAGATCGGCGACGGCGTGTTCTACCTGACCCGGGACGAGCTTCTCGCGGCGCTGCGAGCCGGCTTTGCGCCGGATGCGCCGATCGCGTCGCGCCAGCACGAGGCGAAGCTTTACGAGCGGCTCGATTTGCAGCCGGTGATTTCCGCGGACGGCGTGGCGACGCTCGGACAGGTCGAGACGCCGGCGAACACCGATCGCCTGCCCGCGTTCTCGATTTCCCGCGGCACCGCCACGGGGCCGGCGCGTATTCTTACCAGCCCGACAAACGCCGGCGATCTGGAGCGCGGGTACGTGCTGGTGGCGCCCTCGACCGACCCGGCGTGGACGCCGCTGTTCATCAATGCGTCGGCCCTCGTGCTGGAGTGCGGCGGCGCCCTTTCTCACGGCGCCGTGGTGGCGCGCGAGATGGGGCTGCCGGCGGTAGTGTTGCCGGGCGCGACGAAACTGCTCCAGGACGGCGAAACGATCATCGTGGACGGCGAGCGCGGCGCGGTGCTGCGGAACAGCGCGGCTCCCGCCGAGAGTGCCGAGCAGGACGCCGGCGACACGCACATTCCCGCGCCGCAGCTTCCTCCGCCGATGGGGCCGAAGGAACGCACAGGCGCGACGTGGCGGAATGCGGCCCTGGTGGCGTGGTCGGTCTATCTGGGCGGCGTTTTCCTGCTGCCGTCCACGTGGCTGCACGACCCGTCGCTGCGCCTGCTGGATGCGCTCTTCTGGCCGTTGGCGGCGGCGCTCGGCAAGCCCGCGGCCGTTGCGATCCTGGCGGGCGGGCTGGCTGTCGTGACGATGCTGCTGCAGGCGATTCTGACCGACAATCGCCGGCTGCTCGTGGCCAAGAAACGCTCGCAGGCGCTGCAAAAGCTTGCCGCGAAACTGCCGCAAGATTCGCCCCGCCGGGCGGCACTGGCCGCCGCGGCTGCGCCGGTTTCCGGACGTTTGCTCGCCGCGGCGATGCTCCCGATCGCGCTGCTGCTGGGGCCCATGGTGATGACGTTCGTATGGTTGCCGGCGCGGGTGGATCCGGCCGCGGCGAACGCCCCGCCGGGGAGCACGGTGGTCGTCAGCGCGCGAGTCAGCGGCGAGTACAACGGGCCGGTGACGATCTCCGTAGAGCCCCCGCTTGCGCTCCCGCCGGAATCGCCGGCGACGGTCACACCGCCGCCCATTCGCGATACGCTGGAGAAGCTCCGCGCCAAGTGGTCGAAGCCGACGGATCTTTCAGGGCAGCCGTGGGAGGTGCGCGCGGCGGCGGAACGGACGCGGAAGGAGTTGCTCGCGGATTTGAACGGCTTTCTCGACGGCGAGATCCCGCCGCGAGAAGTTGCCTGGTCGCTTGTTTCCAATTCGGACGTCGGCGGAACCTATCCGATGACCATTTCCGCGGAGGGCGCCCCGCCGCAAGCTGCCTCTGTCGTGCTGGGCGAGGAGATCCTGCCGGCTCCGCGCGAGGTGGAGTGCTCGCCGGACGATCCAATTCAACGCATCACGATCAAATATCCGAAGCCGAAAACGACGCCGACGTTCTGGAGGTTGCCCGGCACGGCGTGGGACATCGGTTGGCTGGGCGTCTATCTTCTTGTGTACTTGCCCATCATGCTGGCGGTGCGCTGGGCGCTGCGGATCGCGTAGAACACTGGCCGCGAACCTTGAAACCAGCCTCCCAGTGCTCTGCCAGCCGTCGAGTGATGGGTGGCACGCCATTGGCGAGCAAACCGCATCAACGCGAAGATCGAAGACAGCACGAGAACAAGGAAGCCTACCGCGGCGTGAGCGTGGCGACCATGCGGCGGCCGTGATGGACCGGCATGGCCTCGACCTTGGCCAGGTCGTCCAACTGGGCGATGACCTGGTCGATCACCCGCCGGCCCTCTTCCACGTGCGCCATCTCGCGGCCGCGGAAGATCACCGTCACGATGACCTTGTTCTTCTGCGTGAGGAACTCGCGGGCCCGGGTGACCTTGACGTTGATGTCGTGCTCGCCGGTCTTCGGCCGCACCCGGATCTCCTTGATCTTGATC
Source organism: Thermoguttaceae bacterium (assembly GCA_050014815.1). Lineage (GTDB taxonomy): Bacteria > Planctomycetota > Planctomycetia > Pirellulales > Thermoguttaceae > JBEKCP01. The sequence continues at coordinate 20,102 of JBEKCP010000069.1, forward strand.
TGGTGGGTGTGGCTTTTGTGCTGGCGTTTCTTCTGCTGGTACTTGAACTTGCCGAAGTCCATGATGCGGCAGACGGGCGGCCGCTCGGTGGGCGCCACCTCGACGAGGTCCAGGTTGACCTTGCGCGCCGCCTGGATCGCTTCGTCGGTGGTCATGATTCCCAATTGCGTCCCGTCGTCGCCGATCACTCGGACGGGCGTGACGCGAATCTGCTCGTTGATCCGCTGTTGCTTTTTCGGGGGTTCGATAGCCGGTGTCCTCCTGTTCGAAAGAGTTGTCAGTTGTCAGTTGTCAGTTGTCAGTCGCCAGTTGTCAGTTGGCAGTTGCAACGGACCACGGACAACGGACCACGGACGTCATCCCTCAATACTCGCGTCCTTCGCGGCGTCCGCCACTCAGGGTTCCATTTCTACGACAGGCTTTGTAGTTGTTTTGCGATGGCCTGGGCTGCGGCCAGATCGGCATCATCCAGTTTCCCAACTCTCTGGCCGATTCGGCGAACGTCACACGCACCCAACTGGAAGACTAAGGCGACGGACGTGGTGGTCAGGCCGTTGGTGGCAGTAGGCTCGACGCGGAGCGTGCCAGGAAAACGCATCGCGTCCCGACGAGAGGTGAGTGGGATGACGAGGATCGTCGGCAAGTGGGCAAAGCGCGCCGTGTCCTGCCAAACGATTGCAGGACGTCGGCCGCGCTGCTCCCGTCCGCCGCGGTCCGGTAATTCCACCCAACAAACATCCGCGTAGTTCACGGTGCAGCCTCAACGATCGCGGATGCCTCGTCGCGAACCTCCTGCCACGCGGCCAGCTCGTCCAACAGTTCTGCGTCCAACCGCAAATACCACTCGATCGCTTCTCGCATCACAACCTCGACAGAGACCTGGCGATCCGCAGCCTTCTGCTCGATCGCCTTCTCCAGTTCTGGAGGTATGGTGACAGTCATCGCTTGCTCTCCCATCTTTCAACTCGCGGAACCAACTTCATTATACCGCGAACGTCATCCCTCAATACTCGCGTCCTTCGCGGCGTCCGGCGGGTGCGGCCGGGCCGGCGACGACCTGCCGGATGGTCTTCGCCTGGATCTCGGACTGGAGCCGCGCGACGGCGGCCTCCAGCGGCATGGCCCCGAGGTCGCCCTCCAGGCGGTCGCGGAGCGTGACCTGGCCGGTCTCGGCCTCGCGGCCGCCCAGCACGAACATGTAGGGGATGAGTTCCAACTGGGCGTCGCGGACCTTCGAGCCGATCTTCTCGGCCCGGTAGTCGCCCGAGACCCGCAGCCCCGCCAACCGCAGCCGCTCCTCGACGGCGCGGCCGTACTCCTCGACCTTCTGGCTGACGACCATCACGCGGGCCTGTTCCGGCGCCAGCCAGAGCGGAAACGCCCCCGCAAAATGCTCGATGAGCATCCCCACAAATCGCTCGAACGACCCGAACGGCGCCCGGTGGATCATCACCGGCTGGTGCGGGCGGTTGTCCGCTCCGATGTATTCCAGTCCGAAGCGTTGCGGGCTGGGCAGGTTGTAGTCCAACTGCACGGTGCCCAATTGCCACTCGCGGCCGATGCAGTCGGCCACGACGAAATCGGCCTTCGGGCCGTAGAACGCCGCCTCGCCCGGCTCGATCGAGAGGTTCGGCAGCTCCATCTCCCGGCACACCGCCTCCAGCGCCGCCTCGGCCCGCCGCCACGTCTCGGCGCCGCCGACGTACTTCTCGCTGGCCGGGTCGCCAAACCCCAGTCGCACCCGATAGTCGCTCAACCCCAGCGTCTTCAGCACGAACTGGGTCATCTCGATGCACCCGCGGAACTCGCCGGCCACCTGCTCCTCGGTGCAGAAGATGTGGGCGTCGTCCTGCGTGAACCCGCGGACCCGCGTCATCCCGTTGAGCTCCCCCGACTGCTCGAACCGGTGTACCAGCCCGAACTCCGCAATCCGCAGCGGCAGCTCCCGGTAGCTCCGCGGCTTCGAACGGTAGACGGCGATGTGGTGCGGGCAGTTCATCGGACGCAGCAGGTACCGCTCGCCGTCGGGCATCTCGATCGGCGGGAACTGCACGTCCTTGTAGTACGGATAATGGCCCGAGGTCTCGTAGAGATGCACGTTGCCCAACACCGGCGTCGAGACCGGCTGGTAGCCGCGGCGGATCAATTCGTCGTAAAGGAAGTTCTCCAGGTGCCGGCGGACGATGGTCCCCTTGGGCAGCCAGAAGACGAGGCCCTGGCCGATCGACGGCTCGATCATGAAAAGCTCGAGCTGCTTGCCCAGCACGCGGTGGTCCCGCCGCTTGGCCTCCTCGACTTGTTTCAGGTAGTTCTCCAGGTCGGCCTTGCTGAACCAGGCCGTGCCATAGAGCCGCTGGAGTTGCTGCCGGCTGGCGTCGCCCTTCCAGTAGGCGCCGGCCACGGAGAGAAGCTTGAACGCGGCGATCATGCCCGCGCCGGGTACGTGCGGTCCGCGGCACAGGTCGATGAACTCGCCCTGGCGGTAGAACGACACCGCGCCCTCGTCGGCCAGGCCCGTCTCCAGGTGCTCGACCTTCAGCAACTGCCCCAAGTCGCGGCAGAACTGGATCGCCTCCCGGCGGTCCATCTCGACACGCTCGAACGGCTCGTCCTCCCGGACGATCCGGGCCATCTCCTCCTCGATCCGCGGAAAATCCTCTTCCGAGAGCGAGTGCTCCATCTGGAAATCGTAGTAGAAGCCGTTGGCGACCGTCGGCCCGAACGCCAACTGAACGCCCTCGAACAGCCGCAGGACCGCCCGCGCCATCAAGTGCGCGCAGGAATGCCGCAGGATGTCCAGGGCCTCGGGGTCCTTGGTCGTGAGGAGCCGCAGGGCGACCTGGCCTTCTTCGGGCAGAAAAGCATCAGCCCCAATCACCTGGCCGTCCACCTGCGCCGCCACCGTCGCCTTCGCCAGGCGCGGCCCAATGTCGGCGGCAATATCCATCGGTCGAACCCGGCGAGAATACTCCAGAACGCTTCCGTCGGGCAGGTTGACTTTTAGCATATTCTCCAGCTTGCCTGTGCGAACGCGACCACCGGAGGGGACATCGATACAAAGGACGTCCCCCGGGGCCAACGGGCTGCCAAGTGCCCTAAGTATAGGTTGTGCCGCCGGGGGATGGCAAGAGTGAAGGGGGGATATCTTGCCGGGGATTGTCCCGATTTTCGTGTCAGCGAAAATGGGACTGTCCCCCTTCCCCGATCATGCCCCCCCAGAAGTAGACCGATTGACACTCGGAGGTCCTGGTGCCAGAATTGCGGTGTATAGCGTGGTCGGCCGGCAGGCGGCCGTAGCCCGGGGGCGATTAGCTCAGTTGGTTAGAGCACCAGCTCGACAAGCTGGGGGTCGGAGGTTCGAGCCCTCTATCGCCCACTTCGCAAAGCCTTTCGCAGCAATGAGTTGCGAAAGGCTTTTTTCGTGGAACTCTGTAGCCATGGTGTTTGTAGCCCGTTTTGTAGCCCACGAGTGGGCTGGTTGGTCGGCTCGCACGTCGCCTCGACGTGGACTGGACTGGGCACCTCAACTGCTCCTCTGAAGGCACCCCAAAAAGCCACAAGAGCCACAAAAGTTTCTGCCCGCCGCCAGAAAGCTCAGTTCTGGGCGCTGAAACCAGCGACGCCCGAAGCCCCTCTGGTCGGGCTGTCGCGGCGGTCTCAGGATCCCC
>JBEKCP010000070.1:0-14993 GCA_050014815.1 Thermoguttaceae bacterium
CCGTCGACCAATGGCGCCGCGGCTATGCCCCAGGTCGGCACGCGGATCTTGTAGTCTGCGCCCGGGTGCTTCTTCCATAGCAGTTTTCCCGAAGCGGCATCGAGACAGTGCAGGTGCCCCATGGTCCCCAAGGCGTAGGCACGGCCATTGTCGATGGAGACGCTGGCCCGCGGCCCCCCCGGGTACCCCACACCTTCGTAAGTGCAGTCGTAAGGGAAGCTCCACAGGCTGCGGCCCGTTTGCCAATCGAAGCAGAGGACCCGCTCGGTCTGGCGCGGGTCGGCCTGCCGGTCGGTGACGTACACGCGGCCCTCGGCCACGGTCGGGCCGCTGTAGCCGCTGCCGATGGCGGCGCGCCAGCGGAGAGGAAGCTTCGGGCCGGAGAACTTGTCCACAACGCCGGTTTCCTTCCATGCGCCATCGCGGGTCGGGCCGCGCCACTGGGGCCAATCGTCACCCATGAGCCGACCAGCGCACGTCGCCAGACCGACCACCATGCCGAACAGCAGAACGAAATGATTTGTCTTGTTCATGTTTGGACGCGGGGCAACCGCGGAGTTAGATCCATGCCTTGCGTATCAACCAGATCTTGACGCCCTGGGTCAAGAGGACGTAGCAGAACAGCGTCAACAGGAGCAGCGGCCAGTAGAGCGGGGGCAACGCCGCGAACCCGAGCTGGCGTGCAATCGGCGAAAACGGCAGCCAGGCGCCGGCCGCCATGATGATTGCGGTCGTCACCGTCAACGGCCAACTGGCCCAGCTCTGGAGGAACGGGATCCGGTTGGTGCGTATGACGTGGATGATGAGCGTCTGGGTCAGCAGCGATTCGACGAACCAGCCGGTCTGGAAGAGCGACGCGTTGTCCCAGCAGTTGAAGACATAGAGCATTATCAAATACGTCGTGTAGTCGAAGACCGAACTGCACGGCCCGACGAAGAGGATGAACCTCGCAATCTCTCCCATGTGCCAGGGGCGGGGCCTGGCGACCTGTTCCGGATCGACGTTGTCGCCGGGAATGGGCACCTGCGAGAAGTCGTAGAGCAGATTGTTCGTCAGGATCTGCTTGGTCTCCATCGGCAGGAACGGCAAGAAGGCGCTGGCGCCGAGCACGCTGAACATGTTGCCGAAGTTCGAGCTGGCGCCCATGCGAACGTACTTGAGGATGTTGGCGAAAACCTTGCGGCCTTCCAGCACGCCTTCTTCGAGCACCATGAGGCTCTTTTCCAGGAGGATGATGTCGGCGGCTTCCTTGGCGATGTCCACGGCGCTGTCGACGGAGATGCCCACGTCGCCCGTCCGCAGTGCCGGAGAATCGTTGATGCCGTCTCCCAGGAAGCCGACGACGTGCCCCTTGCTCTGCAAAGCGCGGATGATCCGCTGTTTATGGGCGGGAGACAGCCGCGCGAAGAGCGTGGCAGGCCCGGCGGCCTCGGCGAGCTCGGCATCCGTCATGGCCTCCACCTGAGGGCCCAGCAGCACGCAATCCGTCGGCAGCCCGACCTCCTGGCAGATCTTGCGGCTGACCAGCTCGTTGTCGCCGGTGAGGACTTTCACCGCGACCCCGTGGTTCTTCAAGGCCAAGATGGCGGGGGCCGCGGAGTCCTTCGGCGGGTCCAGGAAGGCGACGTAGCCCTTGAGCACCAGGCCGTGCTCGTCGTCCTTGGAATACGCCGCCTGCCGTTGGACGTCCTTGTAAGCGATCGCCAGCACGCGGAACCCGTCGGCGCTCAGCTCGTCGCAGTACTCCTTCAATTCCGTAATGAGCAGCGGATCGACCGGGTAGACCTTTCCCTCCAGCTCGAAGCGGTCGCAGCGCTGGAACACGGCCTCGATGGCGCCCTTCGAGATCAGACGGCGGATCCCCTCCGGCATCTCGACGACCACCGACATCAGCTTCCTCGAGAAATCGAAGGGGATCTCGTCGATCTTCTTGTGGTCCGGCACCGAGTGCTTCTCGTGAATCTCCTGGAACTGGAGGATCGCGCGGTCCAAGACGTTTCGCAGACCCGTCTGGAAATGGCTGTTGAGATACGCCAGGACCAGGACCGCTTCGTCCTCGTGGCGGACGACGTCGCAATGCCGCTCCAGAATCACCCGGTCCAGCGTGAGCGTGCCCGTCTTGTCCGTGCAGAGCACGTCCATGGCGCCGAGATTCTGGATCGAGTTCAGCCGCTTGACGATCACCTTCTTGCCCGACATGGCGATGGCGCCGCGGGAGAGGCACACCGAGACGATCATCGGCAGCATCTCGGGCGTGAGGCCGACGGCCACGGCCAGGGCGAAGAAGAATGCCTCCATCCAGTTGTGCTTCGTCAGCCCGTTGATGAGGAACACCAGCGGGACCATCACCAACATGAAACGGATCATCAGCCAGGTGAACCGGGTTACGCCCTTGTCGAAGCTCGTCGGCGTCTCGTGTCCGACGATTGCCTGGGCCATGGTGCCCAGGTAGGTCTTGAATCCCGTTTCGACGATCACTCCCGTCGCCGCGCCGCTTTCGACGCTGGTGCCGAGAAAGCAAGTGTTCTTGAGTTCCAGCACCGGTCTGGAACCGCCCTCTTCCTTCGCGTCGAACTTCTCCACGGGCAGCGATTCCCCGGTCAGGCTCGACTGGATGACGAACAGGTCCTTGCAGGATACGAGGCGGAGATCGGCCGGAATCATGTCTCCCGCCGCGAGTTGGACCACGTCGCCCGGCACCAGGTGGCCCAGCGGCAGCTCCCGGGGCTGCCCGTCGCGAACCACCGTCGCCGTTACGCTGATCATGGCCTTGAGCTTCGCCGCGGCATTGCCGGCCCGCAATTCCTGGATGAAACGCAGGGCCACCCCCAGGATGACCATGGCCAGCATGACGGTCGCCCCTCCAGGATCTCCGGTCCCGAGCGAAACGGCCGCCAACAGCAAGAGCAGGATCACCAGGGGGTTGGCGCAGGCCCGGGCCAGGAGTTTCACCTGCCGGTATCGCTGTTCGTGCGTTACCACGTTGGGGCCGTGCCGATCGAGGCGGCGGGCGGCTTCGTCCTCGCTCAGGCCCTTGTCGCCAGTGTCCAACCTGCGAAACACCTGCTGGGCATCACACCTGGCGACCTCCGCCAACAGGGGCGAAACCTCAATACGGTTCGACGACCTCCGCAGAGCGGTCAATATGTTCTTCGGCAGGATGAAGGTCGGCAGGATCGACATGGCACTCCGCCCATAGGTGTCGGTAAACCGCTCTTTGGCCCTCCGTCCCCCGAATGACGGGACCAACGCGAGAACATTATAAAGAGCAAGTGCCCGCTGGCCAACCGGCGCGCTTGCCCTCATGTTGCCGCACCCAACCGAGGGCCCGACACGGTAACGCTGGTAAGCTGTGCCGGTGCGGCAGCTTTTGCAGAACCTCCCGATTGCACCGGGTCGATCAATGGTAAGGAATGTAACGGTGGAAACGATTCTCGGGGTTTTACCGGGGAACCAGGAGTTCGGGTATGAAATGGGCCATCATAGCGGGGGGGGCCTTGATAATGCTGGCTGGCTTGGACGCCGGACGGCTCGTGGCCCAGAACTATCAGATGCCGTTGGGGGTGCCGGGCTTTACCTACGGGGCCTCGGCCGCCATGATGGGCGGATACCCCCCCGGTGCTGCATATCCATATGGTCCGTTTGGCCAGCCCGGCGGGCAGCCCGCCGAGCCGCCCGGCTACGCCAGCACGGACGACGGTTCGGGGCCCGACGCATCTTGTCCACGACTGTTCGTTTCGGCCGGGGCCGTCATATTGCACCGGTCCTTTGCCCCGCACGAGGCGTTGGCCACAGATCCCTTCCTGGGCGAGACAGCGTTGGATGCGCACACCCTGAACCAGCGGTGGGCCGTCGGCCCGCGAATCGACGCAACCTGGTGTCTCAATGATCAGTGGGCCGTCGAAGGGCTCTTCTTCGGCGTCAATGATTGGGACAGCCACGGCGCGAGTGCAAGCAGTGCCTCGGGACTGTTCGTGCCCGGGCTGAGCAAGGAGTTTCTCTTCCAGGACATGACGGCCCGGTGCTTCTCTAATCTCTACAGCAACGAGCTGAACCTGCGGGATGAACTCGGCCCGAATATCACTCTGCTGGGCGGCTTCCGCTGGTTGCAACTTGGGGACAGGCTCACGATGTCCGGCGACTCGACGATATCGCCGAACCAGGGAACCGCCATGACCACCGCAATAACGACGAACAATCTTTACGGATTCCAGGTCGGCGCCGACCTTACCCTCGGAGAGGCGGATCGCGGACTGTGTTTCAAGGGCTACGTCAAAGGGGGCATTTACGGAAACGACGTGGACCTCAAACAGACCACGACAGGGACGGGCGTTTTCAGCGACTCGTATTTCACCGCCAGCCGCGGCCAGGCTTCGTTCGTGGGGGAGGTGGCGTTTCTGCCACAGTACAAACTGACCGAGCACCTTAGTATCTTCGGGGGATACCAGGCCCTCTGGTTGGAAGCCGTGGCCTTGGCGCCGCCGCAGTTGGGTTCTTCGGGCACTCCGATCCATGCCAGCCGGACCGTCTTCTACAACGGCGGCGTGGCCGGCCTGGAGGCAAGGTGGTAGCCCCGGATAGTTTATGCCGCTGACACCTGACACCTGGCGCCTGGCACCTTTTCTTCCCCCCCTTGCGATCCCTCCCGGAACTTGACAACCCGGCCCTTCCTGTAGTATTCTCGCTAGATGTCGAATTAGGTTGCCGGTAATGTCGCCGGCGGCCGGCAGGCGGGAGCTATGCACCTGGGGGAGTCGCAGATGTCGCCACTTCGAGCGTTCAAGAGGCGTGGGAGGGGTCCAGCGGGGGGGTCTCGGTCGGCGGGTCGCAACCGCCGGGAGCGCCATCGGCTGTTGCGGGTGGAATCGCTGGAACAGCGGGCGATGCTCGCGGCGAATTGGACCGTCCTGGTCTATCTCGACGCCAACAACAGCCTGGAGTCGTTCGGCGTCACCAATGTGCAGCAAATGGAGACGGTCGGCTCGACGGCGAACATGAATGTCGTCGTCCAATTCGCCCCCGTCCGGCCCGGCAGCGGCGATTTCAATTACAGCGGCTTTACGGACACGCGGCGTGCGAAGATCGGGTATTATCCGGCCGACACGGGTTCCACGATGACTTCCTTCTCGGGCTCGAACTATACGAGCATCGGCACAACCGACAGCGGCAACCCGACCACGCTCGAGAACTTCATCAAGTGGGGCGTGGCCACCTATCCCGCGAGCCATTACATTTTGGACATCTGGGACCACGGCGGCGGGTTGGACGGCGCCGCCTGGGACGACAGCAGCGGCAACAACATCACGTTCAACGGTCTTCGCCAGGCGATTTCCGGCGCCGGTACGCACATGGACGTCGTTGGTTTCGACGCCTGCCTGATGAGCATGGAGGAAACGGCACACCAGCTCAACGGCTTGGCCGACGTGATGGTGGCGTCCGAAGAGACCATCCCCGGGCCGGGTTGGCCCTACGACAAGGTCCTGGGCGACCTGAAGGCCAACACGGCCATGACGGCCTCGCAATTGGGGACCAAGATCGTCCAGGACTACGGCGCCTACTACAACCCCCAGGAGCAGGACACGACCCTGAGCGCGGTCGACCTGAACAAGGAGCCCGCGCTGGCCACAAGCCTCGACGCCTTCGCCCAGACGGCAATTGGCGAAGCGGATTGGACGACCATCAACAACGCTTGGGAAACGGTGCCTTATTTCGTCGATCCCGAGTGGAGCGGGGACGATCTCGACTTGGGGGCCTTCCTCAGTTACGTGAAGACCAACACCGCGGATTCCGTGCTCGGCGCGGCGGCCGCCGCGGCGAGCGCCGCCTACACGTCGACCATCATTGCCAATTACAGCGGCAGCTACGAGGGCGGCACGGGGATGGCGATTTACAATCCCGGCCAGGGCGAAACGATCAGATCGGATTACACCGCCGGCAACTTCCTCTTCGTCAACGATACGCACTGGCTGAGCTACCTCACGGCCTTCGAGAACAACGCGCCGCCGACGGCCCTCTACTCCGTGACATCGAGCACCCCCGCCGCCAACGGCGTCGTGGCGGCCGGGCCGACGGATTTCCTCGTCAACTTCAGCAATGCGTTTGCCTCCGCCCCGGCGGCCGCCGACTTCACGGTCAGTGGGCATGCCGCCAACTCGGTCACCGCAAGCAACGGGAACACCACCCTCGATTTCCACTTCACCGCCGCGCCAGTCACCCTGCCCGGCACCTGCACGATGTCGTTGGTCGCGGGCGCGGTAACCGAGCAGAGCAACGGCGCCCTGAGCCAGGCATGGACGGCCAGTTTCACCATCGCTGCGCCGGCAGTCGCCTCGCTGCCGCTCGATGCGGGCACCGGAGCGAACGACGGCGTGGCCGACACGTTCCGCATCGTCCGCAACGGCGCCTACCTGGAGGCTTACGTCGACGGCGCCCTCAAGACCGTCGTGCAGTTCGTAGCCCTCAAGACGATTACCGTCAACGGTTCCTCCGACGCGGACACCTTGACCGTCGATTACAGCGGCGGAGACCCGGTCCCCGACCACAGCGTCGCAAACCCAGTGGGCGCCACGGGCATCGTGTTCAACGGCGGCGCCGGCACGAACGCGCTGAACGTGACCGACGGCGATTTCACCGGCGTCACCGAGACCTTTACCGGTACACAGGCCGGCGGCATCGTGCTCAAGCCGACAGTAACGACCGCGGGCACCGTCACCTACACGGGCGTGACGTCGCTGGTCTCGCTGGCCACGGATTCCGTCGCCGATCTTGTCTTGACCTTGCCCCCCGCCAGCCGCAATCCCGATGCATCGCTTGGCGACGTCCCCGGCCACGCGGCGAACACGTCGGAGCTGAGCGGTTCCACCTTCGCGAGCACCACGTTCACGAACCCCTCGAACAGCCTCACCGTCAACCTGGGCAACCAGGGCGACACGATTACGGTAGGGGCCATGAGCGCGGGGTTCAGTCCGGCCGGCGCCGGCGTCGCGGCGCCGCTCGTGGTCAACGGCGGGTCGGGCAACGATACGTTCAAGATCGACGCCACCGATGACTATGCCGGCAAGAAGTTGGGCGCCAGCTACCAGAAGCTGCAAGTCGCCGGCGGGGCGGGCAGCGATACCTATGACGTCTCTTCGGACGGCACCGGAGTCACCGGAAACCTCAATGCGGTTTCCGCCCCCCTCGTGATCGTCGCCGGCAACGGATCCAATACGCTCAACGTGAGCGACCAGAGCGCAACGCTCGCAGCCGGCGCCGCGGTCGTCACCAAATCGACGATTGCCGGACTGGCCCCCGCGACCATCACGTATTCGGCCACGGGCACATTCGGCGGCGGGATCAACATCACGGGCACGGACGTTGCAACCGGCGACAATTTCGCCGTCCAGAGCACGCTGGCCGGCGCCGCCACCAAGCTGAATACCGGCGGCGGCGCCGATACGGTTGCCATCGCCGCCGACAACCTCGCCGGCTCGAACACGTTCCTGGGCGGTTCCGGCGCCGACCATTTCATTCTCAACGTAACCGCCAACGTCGGCGGCACGAGTCTTTCGATCCAGGGAAACGACCCGGGCGCCGGTCCCTCCAATCGCCACGTGCTGGACATCAACGATTCGATCGCGGCGGGCCGCACGCTCAACTTCGCCTATCCCACGCCCCTCTCCGGAGGTCTGACCGTGACCGGATCCGCATTGACCATCCCCATCAATGTGGGAACGATGGAGACGGTCAACTACACGGGTGGTCCGGGCAACAACGCCTCCGCAACCGTCGTGGCGACCACCACCCCGGATACCGTCTCGGTCGTCCCCAGCGGCGCCAATGCCGCGAGCGTGACGATTAACGGCGGCGTGGGCGCTTCTTTGGGCCCCGACTTGTCGCTGGCCGGCCTCGCTAGCGCAGTCGGCGCAACCGGACTGACCCTTGACGGCCACGGGTCCACGGGCAACGTGCTGGTCTATAGCGGTCCCGGCCCCGTCGTCACGCCCACCGGCGCGGGCGCCGGCAACATCACGCACTCCGGCGCCATCACCGTCAACTATGTGAATTTCCAGTCTCTCCTATTCTCGCCGACGCTCAGTGCGATCTCCAATCCGGCGGCCATCAACGAGAATGCGGGGATTCAGGCGGTGGCCCTGGCCGGGATCGGCCCCGGCACGGGCAGTTCGTTCCCCGTCCTGGTGACGGCCACGAGCGACAATACGGCGTTGATTCCCAATCCGTCCGTCTCGTACACGTCGGGGGCCACCGGTTCGATCTCCTACCAGCCCCTCGCTTACGCCTACGGCACCGCGCACATTACGGTCACCGTGCGGAACTCCGGTCCCGACGGAATCCTGGGCAATTCCGACGACCTCACCTTCTCCCAGACGTTCACTGTTGTCGTCAACCACGTGTACCAGGCGCCGACGCTCAATCCGATCGCCAATCCGGCGGCGATCAACGAGAATGCGGGCGTACAGACGGTGGCCCTGAGCGGGATCACGGCCGGACCGGGCGAATCGGAAGCCATGCAGGTGACGGCCACCACCGACAACACGACGTTGCTCCCCAGCCTGAACGTCACCTACGCGTCGCCGGGCACCACCGGCTCGCTCTCCTACCAGCCGGCGGCTTTCCGATACGGCACGGCACACGTGACCGTCACGGTGCAAGACGTCGGCGGCATCGCCTTCTCCCAAACCTTTACGGTGACGGTTACCCAGGTCAATCACCCCCCCGCCATCACCTCGATCAGCGGGCCGGCGGGGGCCTACCCCGGACAATCCGTCGCTTTCACGGCCGGTTTCTCGGACATCGATATCTACGACACCCACACGGCAACCTGGAACTGGGGCGACGGCACGACGACCACCGGCGCCGTCGTCGAGGCCAACGGCTCGGGAGGGACCAGCGGCACCCACGCCTACACGACGCTCGGAAACTACACCGTTACGCTTACTATCGCCGATCAGAGCGGCGCCACGGCGAAGACGACGCACGCGGTCACCGTGAATTACGCATGGATGACGCCGGACGCCATCGACCCGACGAAGACGGACCTGGTCGTCTACGGCGTCCCGAACGATTTGATCCTCTTCGGCACGGTCACTCCGGGCACGGTCATGGTGGCGGTCAACAACCGCATTTGCGGCACCTTTACGCCGACCGGCTACCTCGTCGCCTACGGAGGAGGCAACGACAACATCATGGTCAGCTCCAAGATCACCCTGCCGTCGATCCTCCGCGGGGGCCCCGGCCACGACGTGCTCGTCGGCGGCGGCGGCAGGAACTTGCTGATCGGCGGCAGCGGAACCAGCCAACTCACAGCCGGGTCCCGCGGCGATCTGCTCATCGCCGGATCGACCGCGTACGACAACAACCTGCGGGCCCTCGAATCCATCATGGCCGAATGGAACTCGGGCGACTCGTACCTCAAGCGGGAAGCCTACTTGACGGGCACGCCCGGCGGACGAAACGGCTCGTACTACCTGAAGCCCGGGACGACCGTCACCAAAGGCAGTCCCGGCAGTACGCTGACCGGCGGGGCCGGGGCCGACCTGTTCTTCGCCAGTTACCCTGCCTCCACCAACAAGTCGGTCAAGAAGGACACGCTGACCGGTCTGACCAGCGACGAAGTCATCGTCAATTTGGGCTAGAGGAAAACAGCCGCCATGGCCGTCAAGAAGATCCTGATGCTCGTGGGCGACTACGTCGAGGACTACGAGGCCATGGTGCCCTACCAGATGCTCGTGATGGTCGGGCACCAGGTCGATACGGTCTGTCCGGGGAAGCACGCGGGCGACACGGTCCGGACGGCGGTCCACGATTTCGAGGGCGATCAGACCTACAGCGAGAAGCGGGGGCACAACTTCGCCGTCACGGCCGACTTCGACGCCGTCATCCCCGCCGCTTACGACGCCCTGGTCCTGCCCGGCGGCCGCTCGCCCGAGTACCTCCGCCTGGACGACCGCGTGCTGGCCCTGGTGCGGCATTTCGCCGAGATGGGCAAGCCGATCGCCTCGGTCTGCCACGGCCAGCAGATCCTGGCCGCCGCCGGGGTGCTCTCGGGCAAGCGGTGTACGGCCTATCCGGCGGTCCGGCCCGAGGTGCTCGCGGCCGGCGCCGCCTGGTGCAGCGTCAACGCCACGTTCTCCAACGCCGTCGTCGACGGCAACCTGGTCACCGCCGCCGCCTGGCCCGGCCATCCCGAGTGGATCCGGAAGTTCCTGGAACTCCTCGGCACGAAGATCGTGGCGTGAGGGCGCAGTCCCGTCGTTTAAGTACAACACGTTTCCGGACCCTTGGAGAGTGGGGTACAAGTTGCGATTTGTTAGCCCGAAGGGCTTGAGGAACATAGCCCGGGGTTGCGGCGCAGCCGCTACCCCGGGTGCCAGGCCGTAATCGCATCAACCCAACCCTGTAAGGGTTGCGTTATGTAGGACGCCGTTGCGAAACCCCGGTGGGGTTTCCGGAATCGTCGGCCTTGGAGGCCCAGGGTAGCCGCTGCGCGGCAACCCTGGGCTAAGTTACGGAAGCCCGTTGGGCTATCGCGGCAGAGTTTTGGCCGAGCGTTCGTGGCCGGTGCTTTCGAGGATAGTCTCGTGACAGATTCCAAGGAACCGCTTCCGGATTCAACCGATCCCAAGACTCCCGCGATCGTTTCGGGCGGCGAGTTCCTGGGGGAATTGCAGCGCCGGTCGGCCGCGCTGCGTGCCGGCCTCACCAGCGCCAGGCCGGCGACCGACGTGCTGGCGGACCTCCTGCGGCGGCAGGCTCCCAAGACTCCACCGTGATCTTCGGCAACCTGGGTGAGGCCGCGGCGGAGATCGAGCCCGGCAGGTCGTGGTTCAGGATCGATAACTCCGGGGTCGATCTCGCCCTGCCATGGGGCGAACGGAGCTCTCCCAGGCTTAGCCCACTTGACAGCGCCATGGGTTGACGTACGCTGTTAGCCGAGGTGAACTGATCGGCGCGGCGCCGGCAACGAGCGGCGGTTTTGATGAAAGGAAAGGGGCGATGACTACTGACGAACGATTGGCCCGACTGGAGCGCAATAATCGGTGGCTGACCTTGGCCCTAGCCTTGACGGGTCTGGTCGGCACGCTGATTGTGACCGTCGGCATGGGCATGGAAAAGGCTGAGGCGGTTGTCCCCGAAAAACTTACGGCCCACCGCTTCGAGCTTGTGGACGAAAACGGCAAGATACGGGCCGGGCTAGGGGTGCCGAAGGGCGTCCCGGGCCTATACGTGCTGGACGAGAACGGCAAGGTGCGGGCCGGGCTGGTGGTGGGCGAGAACGGCCCAACCCTCAACCTTCGGGATGAGAAAGGCGAGACGCGGGCCGAACTGTGGCTGGACAACGGCGGCCCACACCTCAGCCTGTCGGACGAGAACGGCGACACGCGGGCCTTTCTGGTGCTGCACAAGGGCGGCCCAGGCCTTCAACTATTGGGCGAGGATGGCGAGACGGGAGTGCGACTGGGCGCGGGCAAGATCGGCCCGTCGATCAGCCTGTCGGGCGAGAAAGGCGAAACGCGGGCCACCCTGGTGGCAGGCAAGAGCGGCCCGCACCTCACCCTTTGCGACGAGAAGGGTGAGGAGCGGGCCACGGTGGAGGTGTTCAAGGGCAGCCCGCAGATCACCCTTCGGGACGAGAAAGGTAAGGAGCGGGCCACGCTGGAGTTGGTCAAGGGTAGCCCGCACCTCGGCCTTTCGGACGAGAAAGGACGCATCTTGCAGAGTCTACCGTCAGAACCGTAGTAACCGGGCATGACGGGGGAGAGGTGAAAGGCTGCTACGGAAATGTTTGACGAATAGCGCAAGCCCCAATTGACCAAACGGCGCGATTCCAAACCCCAGCAAGAGGGAGAAACAGCCGATGTTAGTAGAGTTAGTTCAAGTGATTGATGTTCGCACTTCTATGCCGATAGCCGTGAATCCCGACCAGGTTCTTTACGTCTGTCCCGCCGGCAATAAGAAAGAGAAGAAGACCACGATTGCCTTCTCGATGGAACCCAAGAACGACATCGTTGTAGAAGGCGAATTCGAGGAGATTCTCGCTAAACTGAACGGGAGAAGGATAACGAGGGTTGGGGCGTTATAGGTCGGCGAATCCCCAGCCGGTTGGCCCGTGCATGGGAATGGCGAAGGAGCTAGAGGGCAAAACCCCAGACATTGGAGGGCGATAGCGTATGGGAGTCCTTGCATGAAGAAAAAATACGACTCTTGGGTTGTTGCCGCTGCCGTACTCTGGCGGGCGAACACGGAGTTGTACTGCGACACGATCGCAGACTGCGTGGTGGAGAGCGATCTGACGGTCCTGGGTAAAAGGGGTCGTACCCCCGGTCAGTCGATGTGCAGGACTCTACGGGAGCGGCGGGAGAGGCTAATCGGTGGCAAGTGGGGTCTCGTCTTCAGGCAACCCAAATACAGGGGCCCCTACACTCTGGCAGACAGGAACTGGGTTGTGCAGCATGACGAGGTCAAGCGTGCTATAGCCGAACTTGAATCGCTCGAACAGAAGCAGAAAGGGGGCCAGAAAGACGATCTTGCGGTGGCGAACGAGGAGATTGAGCGACTTAAGGTGAGAATAGGTGATTTGGAAGGCAAGATAAGGCAGATCGCAGAAATCTGTTCCAGTTAACCGTCCGCGATCCCAACCGGTCGCAGAGAAAGGCCCCACGATTCGCGGGGCCTTTCCATTTAGCTTGGCCGTTACGCCAGCTCGGGAACCTCCACCCAGCGGCGGTCGTGCCAGGACTGGAGGCCCAGCTCGGCTAACTGTACGCCCTTGGCCCCTTCCAGAAGCCCCCAGCGGAACGGCGCGCCGGCGACCACGTGCTTCAGAAATAGCTCCCACTGGACCTTGAAGGCGTTGTCGTAAGCACCGCTGGCGGGCACCGGTTGCCAGTCGGCATAGAAGTCGATCGGCTGATCGACGTCGGGGTTCCAGACCGGCTTGGGAGTTGACGTGTCCGGCTGGCTGCGGCACTCGCGGAGCCCGGCCACGGCGCTGCCCTCGGTGCCGTCGACCTGGATCACCAACAGATCGTCCCGCCGCACGCGGACGCACCAGGAGGAATTGAACTGGACGGGAATGCCGCTCCGGAGCCGGAAGATCGCATAAGCCGCGTCGTCGGCCGTGCACTCGTAAGGGCGGCCCTGCTCGTCGGCCCGCCGCGGGACGTGGGTCGCCCCAAGGGCCACCAGCGACTCGATCGGGCCAAAGAGATTGTCGATCACGTATCGCCAGTGGCAGAACATGTCAATGATGATGCTGCCCCCCTCTGCCTTGCGATAGTTCCAGCTTGGCCGCTGGCAGGGCTGGCGGAATCCGTCGAAGACCCAGTAGCCGAAGTCGCCGCGGACCGAGAGGATCCGGCCGAAGAAGCCCCGGTCGATGAGGTCCTTGAGCTTCAACAGGCCCGGCAGCCAGAGCTTGTCCTGGACCACGCCGTTCTTGACGCCGGCGGCGGCGGCCGCTCGGGCCAGGTCCAGGGCCTCGGCCGCGGTGGTGGCCGTCGGCTTCTCGGCGTAGATGTGCTTGCCGGCGGCGATGGCCCGGCGGACGTTGGCGGCGCGGAGACTCGTCGCCAGGGCGTCGAAATAGACCGAGTACCGCGGATCGCCCAGCACGGCGTCCAGATCGGTCGTGAACCGCTCGACCCCGTGCGTTTCGGCCAGTTCCTTGAGCTTGGCCGCATTGCGGCCCACCAGGATCGGCTCCGGCAGGATCGTCTCGTCCGGGCCGATCCTGACGCCGCCCTGCCGGCGGATCGCCAGGATGGACCGCACCAGGTGCTGATTCGTTCCCATGCGTCCGGTGACGCCGTTCATAATAATGCCGACCGAATGTGTTTTCATTTTGGATTTTGGATTTTGGATTTTGGGTTTTGGATTTTGGGTTTTGGATTTTGGGTTTGTTTAGGATTTCGTGCTTCGGATTTCGTGCTTCGGCCCTTTAGGGTTGATCCTTTATCGGCGTTTACACGTGCGCCAGGTACGCCCCCTTGATCTTGTCCAGAAAGGCGTCCTGGTCCATGGCCCAGAAGCGGTTGGAGAAGATTTCGACTTCGATCATGCCGTCGAAGCCGGCTTCTTCGATCCAGCCGCGGATCTGGCGGAGCGGAATGCAGCCTTCGCCCATCAGGCCGCGGTCGTTCAAGAGGTCCTCGGTCGGGGTTCGCCAGTCGCAGACGTGGAAGGCCCAGAGGCGGCCGCTGCGGCCACACCGCTGGATTTCGGCGCGAAGCTCCCCGTCCCACCAAACGTGATAGACGTCCACGGCCACGCCGACCTGGGGCGAGGCCAGCCGGTCGCACAGGTCGTTGGCCTGGCGGAGGGTGTTGATGGCGGAGCGGGCGTCGGCGTACATGGGGTGGAGCGGCTCGACGGCCAGCCGGACGCCCGCCTGGGCCGCGCGGTCCGCCACGGCCGCGACGGCGTCGGCGATCTGCCCCCGCGAGACCTCCAGCGGCTGCCCCGGCACCGCCCCGCAGACCAGCACGATGAGCGGGGCCCCGAGGCCCCGGGCCTCGTCGATCGCCCGAAGGTTCTCGTCGATGGCGGCCCGGCGGCCGGCGGGGTCGGCGGCCGGAAAGAAGCCGCCGCGGCAGAGCGAGACGACCCGCAGTCCGGCGTCGCCGAGTTGCCGGCCAACCAAGGGGATGTCCCGCCCCTGGAGCCACTGTCGCCAGACGGTCACGCCCCGGACGCCCGCGGCCGCATACCGTTGGATCGCCGTTTCGATCGGCCAAGGACGCGTGGTGATCGTATGGAGGCACAGTCTTGATAAGTCGACCAGCGGTGCGGCGGACACGGTCAAACCTCCGGCCAGCGGATGATGCGCGGCAACGACACCGTCATTATAACTGGATTTTTGCAAGTCGCTCCCCTCTCCCTCCGGGAGAGGGGCTGGGGGTGTGGGGGATCCACGCTGGGCGCGCCCGGTGGCAAAGCAGAATCTTCTCCCGGCGCGCCCTCACCCTAACCCTCTCCCGGAGGGAGAGGGGACC
>JBEKCP010000071.1:0-14884 GCA_050014815.1 Thermoguttaceae bacterium
CCCTAATCCCTAATCCCCAATCCCTTCTTCCTCCTTAGCGCGAAGCCGCAAGCGGCGGCGGCCAGGAGCACGAGCGTCCCGGGCTCCGGCACCGCGTGGACGCCGTCGGCGGTGACCCCTTCGGGGGCCAAGGTCGCCGCCGGGGCCGAGTTGCCCAGCGGAATCGCAGTGCCGTTGAGCGTCGAGTCGCCCAGCTCCACCGAGCCGTTTGCGCCGATCGTGAGGATCGAGCCGCCGGGCAGGGCCGCGCTGCGATTGATCACCAGGAGGCCGTCGCTTACCGTCGTGCCGCCCGTGTAGCTGTTCGTGCCGGACAGGGTCAAAGTGCCGGTGTCGCTCTTGACCAGGCCGGCGGTGATGTTCCAACCGAGGCCGTTCCCCGGATCGCTGCTGCCGCCGATGTTGCCGGAGATCGTCGTGTTGCCCGCCCCGCCGACCGTCACGCCGCGGCCGTCGGTCCAGTTGGACACGATGTTGCCGCTGATGGTCAGCGTCGTGCCCGCCGCGGTATTGACGATCGCGGCGGTGGGGCCGGCGGTGATCGTGCCGGAGACGCCGTTGCTGCCGCTGGTGTTCTGCAACTGGGCGCCGTCGTAGAGGGTGATCGGCTCGGGCACGCTGCCGCCGGCGACGTTGGCGAGTTGGAGGACTCCGCCGCCGGCGCCGCGGACGTACGTTCCGGCGGAGGTGCCGCCCAGGGCCGACGCGCTTTGGACCACGACCGTTCCGGCCCAGATGTTCGTGTCCCTGGTGTAGGTGCTGCCGGTGCCGCTCAGGGTGAGGGTGCCGGCATCGTACTTGTCGAGGGTGAGGTCGCCATTGATGTTTCCGCTCAATGTAGTTGGGTTGACGCCCCCGACGACCAGCGCGGCCGTGTTGATGCTGTTGCTGATCGTGCCGAGGAAGTTGCTCGTCGCGGCACCGGTGATGCTCAGGGCGCCGCCGCCGAGCGTAACGGCGGCAGAGTTGCTGCCCGAGAGCGAGCCGACGGTCTGGCGGAACCCGTGCAGATCGAAGGTCGCGGCGGCCGTCGGGCCGACGGCAAGGGCAGTCGCGAGCGGCAGGGCGTTGTTGACGCCCAGCGCCAGCGTGCCCGAGGAGATCGTGGTGCCGCCCGAGTAGGTGTTGCTGCCGCCGAGCGTCAGGGTCCCGGCGCCGGTCAGGTCCAGGGCGACGTGCGGTCCGCCCGGGTGGTCGCAGATCGTGCCGCCGAAAGCGGTTGCGCCCGCTTGATTGACGGAGAGGATCGTGGGCCCGGGGCCGGTCGAGTTGTCGGTAATGGTGCCCAACGCGCCAGCGAGGCCGCCAACCGTCGGGCTATAGCCGGCCAGGTCCACCGTGCCGCCGCTGGCGGTCAACAGGCCGGTTCCCAGGGCGCTGGTGCTGCCCAGCAGCAGCGTGCCGGCGGTAACGATCGTGCCGCCGGTGTAGGTATTGTTGCCGCCGAGGCTCAGAGTGCCCCCGCCGAGCTTGACGATGCCGAGACCTGCCGTGGAAATGGCGCCTGTGTAGGAAACGGGGCCCGGGGCGTTGCTCGTATCGAGGCCGAGGGAGGAGCCAGCGGCCCAGGTTACGGACCCGCCCTGACCGCCGGTGCCGGCCAGCAGGCCGCCGATGGAGCCTGCCCCGCTGGTGACGGCGGTGAATTCATTGGTCCCGCCCACGTTGACGGCCAAGGTCGCGCCGTTTACGGCAACGGCGACCCCGGCCGGCATGGTATGGACCAGAGCGAACTGGAGCGTGCCGGCATCGATGGCGCAGGTCGAGAAGCTGGTGCCCGTGTGGGGGAGAGTGACGTGGCCAGCGCCCGACTTCGTCAGGTTGCTCATCTTGGCCGCCGGGAGGAGCGTGCCGCTGATGTCCTGGTTGATGACCAGTGTGCCGCCGCCGGTGATGGTGGTGCCGGAGTCGGGGAGCTGGTTGCTTGCGTCGGATACCGACAAGGTCGTGGTGCTGCCGATGACGAGGCTGGGCACGTCGATGGATTGGACGACAGCGAGGGTGGCGTTGTTACTGAGCGTCAGGCTGCCCGTGCCGTGGACCTTGGCCTGGAGGTTCGTGGTGCCGGCGTTCAGGCTGAGGTTCAGCGTGCCGTTGACGACGTAATCGCCCTGGACCGGGCTGCTGCTGTTGGGGAGGTTGGCGCCGGGCGTGGCGCCCAGTACCGCGCCCGTGTCGATCGTCGTTGGGCCGGTATAGGTGTTGGTACCCCCCAAGCCGATCGGGCTGCCCGCGCCAATTCGCACGCCGCCCGCGCCATGGATGCTCCCAGAGAAAGTGGGCCCGCCGCCCAGCGTGGAGCCAAGCTCGAACGTGCCGTTCGCCCCGACCGTTATGCCGTTGGTGGCGCGGACCGCGTCAATGCCGCCGAGCTGGGCATTGGGGATGTAGCCGTCCACCAGCGTGCCGCCGTTGACGAACACGTCCGTGAACTGGGTGTTGCCCTGGCTGGCAAGCGTGATCCTGCTGTTGCCTTCCTTCACCAGCGTGACGTTGGGGCCGGTAATCGAGAGCGAGACCGTCGAGTCCGCCGCCCCGTCGCGGCCGATGGTCAGGGTCTTGCCGTAGGGGACGTCCAGGCTCGTTGCGGTGCCCGTGATCGTGCCGAATTGGGCGCTGTCGTAAAGAGTGATGGTCCCATTGTCGATCAGGTCCGGCCTGGCCGTGAAGGGGTTGCCCGCGTTGGCCTTGACGACCATCGTGCCGCTGACCGTGATCTGCGTTGTGCCCGACAGGGTCGTCGGCGTTGCGCCGTCGCCGATGTTCACCGTGCCGTTGAAGGCGCTCGTGCCCGAATAAGTGTTGGTGCCGGTGAAGGTCAGCGTGCCGGTGCCGCTGGCCGTGAGGCTCCTGCCGGCGCCGCTGACGTTCTGGATGTTGAGCGTGGCCCCGCCGCTCACGTTGATGTCCACGTCGCTGTTGAGCATGATCCCGCCGGTCCCGGAGATGGTGTGGGCGCCGTTGAGGACCTGGATGGAGGCGCTGCCCGCGGACGCCTGCAGCGTCAGGGCATTGGAGGTGGTGTCGATGGTGTAACTCCGGATGGCGTTGTCGAACTTCATGGTCCCGACGGTGAGGCCGGGAGCGTCGACCGCAATGACCTTGGCGTTGGCGTTGGGCGAGGTCGTCAGGAAATCGGCCTCGGCGCCGGCGGCGTTCGGGTGCGGGCCGTTGTTCCAGTTGGCGTCCGTGGTCCAATTGCCGTTGCCGTCGGTCTTCCAACTCGGCGGCACGACGGCCGTCGCGTGGTTGAGGACCAGGTTGTCGCCGCTGACCGCGAGCGTGTCGGCCGTGTCAAGCGTGCCGTTGAGGTACAGCGAGCAGGTGCCCAACGAGCCGAACGGCGCTGTGCCGCCGGCAATGAGCGTATAGCTGGTCGTGCCGAGGCTGTAGCTGCCCGTGGTGACGTAAACGCTGAACGGATTGCCGTCCAGCGTCAGGGCGCCCGTGGCGCTGATCTGGTCATAGGTCGTGTCGCCGATGATGTTGTAATTGAGCGTCGCGCCCTTGAGGATGGATACGCCGCCGCCGACGTACCAGATTGTGTGGGCGGTGCTGTTGGGGCTGAGGATGAGCGTGCCCGACCCGGTGGTCGCATTGCCGACGGTCAGACCGCCGAGCGTGCCGACGCTGCCTGTCACGGTGGTCGTCGCCGTGCCGCCCGTCACGGACAGCGACGTGTAGGACGCGGCGTTGATGTTGGCCGTGCCGTTGGCCACTGCCAGCGTGCCACCGCTCGTTCCCAACGTGTTGATCGGCGTGTTGATGTTCAGCGTGCCGGTGTTCTGCAAGGTGACGGTCTTGCCGCCGGCAATGCTGACCCCGCTGATGGTGCTGTCGAACGTCAGGCTCAGGCCGGGGGCGACGTCCAGGAACCGGCTGTTGGTGAAGGTGACGCCGGCCGGCTGACCGCCTGTGCCGACGCCCCGCACGGTCATGCTGTTGCTCTTGACCGTCCAGCCGCCGCCGTCCGCGCCGTTGAAGTTCAGGTCGATGCCCTGGCTCGTGTAAAGGGTCCACGTGCTGCCGTGGGTGATGAGGTTCAGGCCGCCGACCTGCGTGCCGCCGTAACGGGCCTGGCTGTTGCCGTTGGGGTAGAAATACGCCCCCAGGTCTACAGTCGTGCTGCCGAACTCGATCACGTTGTTGGCGTTTCCGTCGCCGCCGAGGTTGGCCCGCAGGTTCCTGCCGGCGATTGGCGTCTGGCTGTAGCCCATTGTGGCGGTCGGGTCGACGATCAGTTGCCCGCCGTTGGCGACGTTGATCTCCGAGGCGGTGTTGCTGTCCCGGTACATCTTGAACGAGCCGGTCACGTGCACCGTCGTCGTGTCGTAGCTGCTGCCGTTCCACTTGCCCTCGACGGCAAAGTTTGAGGCGTTCGCGGAGCCGATCTTCAGGTTGGCCACGTTGCTGCTCTGGCCGTTCATGAAGATGACGCCCCCGAAGCCGCTCGAAAGCGAGCCGTTCGTGCTGCCGCCTGTGAAGCGGTTGCCGTCCGACTGGACGGTGTCGCTGCCGCTGCCGGTGTACGCGCCGGTAATGAAAAGGCCGTTCGAGGTGGTGCTGTTGCTGGTAATCTGCCCTGCGCCCGTGATCGTGACCGGGCCGATGGCGGTGGCGTTGCTGGTGGCGCTGGTGAAGCTCCTGTTCGTGGCGGCGATGGTGATCGGGACGTTAAAGAGGACGTTGTAGTTCATGAAGTGGGTGGAATCGAGGACCGCCGACGTGCTCGTGCTGGTCACGTCGCCGGTCAGGGTGAGAGCGGCCCCGCCGGAGGCGTTGATCGTCAGCGGGCCGGTGTAGCTCGTGTTGAAGGCGAGGCCACCGACGCTGGTCAGCGCCAGGAGGTCGTCGGTTATCGTCCCGCCGTACACAGAGGCGCCCAAGCTTGTGAAGGTGAGCGTGTTGCCGCTTACGGGACTCACGTCCCAGTTTCCACTAGATGAGAACAAGCCATCGCCCGCCTCGCCGCTCCAGGTGCCGGCGGCAAGCGCCCGCAAGGGGCACAGCAAAGACGCGGCGGCGACAACCGCGGCGGCCCAAGCGAGAACCGGGAACCGAACCGGCACGCCCCGCAACAGCAATGGCAACATGGCAAGGACCTTTCGACTGGCAAGAAAAGAATCAGGGCTGCTGGACAACTCCCGCCGTTCGCCCCGGCCTCGCCCCTGTCCTTCAACCACAGAACAGTAGTCAGTCTACCCAAAAGCGTTCGATTCGTCAACGAACTGGCAGATTATCTTGCCCTTCAGGTAATCTCAATTGCCAACCGAACTGCGTTGGAACCGTTCATGCTGAACCAGCCGACCGATTCGCTGATCAGGTCGAACTCAAGAATATAAGCTCCCTTGGAAGGCGACGGGATGCGGACGTCGAATATCAAGGTTCTTCCTGGTGCGGTCGGGCAACCGCCCTCTAACTCTGGAGTTATAGTGCAACGGAAGAAGTCTTGATTCAACATCTTGCCAGAGCTATCCGACAAGTGGCACCCGAGTTTTACCGCTCCAACCTTCGCACCGGAAGGGAGCCATGTGGCTTTGCCGGTATTCGTAACAACCACTTGAGCCATCAACGGGATGCCTGCTCTCACTTTGGACGACGCTAGAGTCACCCTCAGTGCCGCTGCCAGGCCGGTTCGACTACGGCTGTCCAGAACCGGGACTTCCTCGCCTTTCCGCAGAAAGAACAGCCGCCGTTCTTGCATGTACACTCGCGTGGCTTCTACGAATCGCTGGTTTTGCCCGCCATTCAAGTAACCCTCGAATTCCGGCAAGGACAGGTGAAATGTCGGCGGGCTGACTAGCGCTAGGGTCATTCGCGCAAATCCTGCCTTTTCAGCCGAAGACCAGATCTCGCCAATGCGAATGTCATCCTCAAGGACCCTGAAATTCCTCATCTCAAACTGAGACCCGGGTGATCGGGAATGATGCGGGCCGGGTTCCGAAAAACCAGCGATCCCGCCAACCCGTAGAATTCGGCTCATCTCGCGCAGAACCTCATCCGGGTTGAGTAAATGGTGGAATGTATCCAGACATAGAATCCGGTCGACGCTGGCGTCGGCGAGACCGATTCGATGCCCATCGAACGCCAGGAAGCGGGGCGGCGGATGTTTGCCGATGACGGGTAGGCGAGCGTATAGCTCCTGGCCGAGTCTAAGGGCCGTTTGAGACACGTCAAGCGCAATGACTGCCATTCCCAACTGGGTCAGCCACCTGGATGCCCAGCACGAGCCTGCCCCGAAATCGACCACCGACATTCCTGGCAGGAGCTGCAGCCCGTGCAGAACATGAGCGAAGTTGTGCAGTAGTTCGGGTGCTTCCTCGACTTCCGATAGGGGCTTGGCAAGGGCATCATCCCAGTTCTTGCGAACGGCAAAATATTCTTCGGCTGTCCTGCAAAGCTCTTCGACGCTCATCGTCTTCTTGAATTCGCGGACATCGATGAAATTGGCTGAACGCGACGAAACTGCGCCACAACCGTCAGCAACCGGTTGCCGCTCTGTGAAAATGCTCGAACGCGCCTGGGCGGCCCCCGCATCGATGGGGGGGCTGCTGGAAGCGGCTCGTCGCGCGCAGTACGCGTCGAACAACCACTTGGCACCGAAGCCCGAGGCAACGAGGCCCGCTGCACCCGTTAGGAGATTCCTGCGGGTGATGCTTTTTCCAAACGGCCGGAGTCTTGCCATGTTCAATCTTTCTTGGGGGGAGCGTGTTGCCGCCTTGCGGAGGAGAACGAGGAAGGTGGCAACGCCCAGTTCAGCGCAGTCCGATTTTACCCCCGACGGGGTGTGTCCGCAATCATCCAGGCACCTGCAAATTCTACCCTCCTGGAGGGTCAGCATTGCGGCGACCTCAGGCGGGCTCCCGACAGTGGGCCAGCCCCTTGGTTGGTCGAATCTGTGCCACCTGGTGCGGCTCGACGAGCACTCTTGCTTCGGGTTTCTTGATGGATTGACCGCCCGAAGAATCGGCGGCGAGAACACGTCGGTTGGCGATCTGAACTGGCCGTTCCACAAGGCCCGGCTGACGGAACTGCTCGACTTCAAGAAAAGCCGCTGCCGTGGCAGGACCAAGCTCGGGAAAGCACAAGTGCCAATTCAAATAGCGTAAAGGGTCGGTTTGGCACGGAGAGAGTCTCCTGGGAGGCCCTCCCTCGATCTGCCTGCCACGGCAGCTTTATAGGTGTCAGGTGTCGGGTGTCAGATCCTGTCCGCCTTCCTCTATCCGACCGCGACGCTCACGGTGCCGGCATGGATCGTGGGCTCCGGCACGGTTTCGCCGTGGAGGCGCATGCCTTCGATGTGAAACTCGATCGCTTCGCGGATCCTGCGCTCTAAGGCCCGGGAAGTCTTCGCGGTCGCAATGCAGCCCGGCAGGTCCGGGACATAGGCCGACCAGTTCCGCAGGCCGGGCTCGTAAATGACCGTGTATTCTCTCATTATCTTCAGCAGTTCGCGAACCTTCAATGTATTTTACGCCCTTTTGGGTCCAAGGCGGGAGGTTCTCGACCGTCACGGACGGTCGAACAAACGCTGTAGAAAGGCTTCTGGGGCTTGTCGCCACCGCAGCCCCATTGTATCTTGGCTAGAATTGGATGGCCATTGGAGACGCTTGGTACGTGAAGGCTTCCGGGCTTCCTACGCGACGTCCGATAGAGCAGGATGTTTTGCAGGAGCGAAAATGTTGTGCCGTAAGTCGTTACTGATAAACGATTTACAGCTTTGGCGGCGTAGCTCAGTTGGTCAGAGCAGCGGAATCATAATTGATAAATTGGTTAATTTGTAGCGATTACGTAATGTAGGACGACTTAATCGCTTGCGATGCAACAGCATCTCTGATAACGCTTTACATGCGATCTATAGGCTGTTGCTGAAGCCCTGCCGACACCTCCGAATCCCTTCGACAGGGCGTACTACGCCTGGTGTCGGCAGTGCCTTTCGGCTCCCGCTAGACTAGCGACAGACCCGCCTGTTCCGTGGGTGTCGTTGCCCGGCGTTAGAGCATCGTGCTACGTTTCCGATGCACCAAGGCGGCACAGGCGCAGCCTGCCGGGTGTCGGGCGTAGTGTGCCGGGTGTCGTTGGCCTTCTGGCAATCTCGCCATGCGGGTTGCAGGTGCAAGCGTTGCATTTGGTGCTTGGTCTTGCGGGGCCTCTTGCGCAGCGTTCCGGTGTCGTGCCAACCGGCCAGCCGGCACTGCCGACAACGGCCACACTGTCCCCAGGAATCGAGGCAACTTGTGCCAGCCGCCCCCCTGGGCCGGATGCCGGCGTCTCTGCGGAGATCGGACCGGGGCGAGCGCAGCAGCAACCAGTCTCGCCACCTGGACGCCGCCGGCCAAGGCGGGCGTTGGAAGTCTTTGCGCGCATGAAGCGGGCAGAGTGGCGGGGTGCCGGTCTCATGCCCTCACTGAGGCGCGGTTCTATGCGTGGATGCCCTATGTACTGTGAGCCGCCGGGGCTGGCGACCCCCGGCGGCCCAGGTCGCCAGGCTCTGGAAACACTGCGGCCGCCAGTTTTTCCAGTATTGCGGCGAGTTACAAGGCCCCCCTATAATAAGGACGTGTCGGGGACGGGCACTTTAGGATAGGAAGGGTCCCCGTGCCGCGAGAATTGAGCGCGTGCAGGCCCCGACCGGCTTTGCGGACGTGAGTTGCGCTAAAGAACCGCTGGTCGAGAGGGGTGTATCGGCATGTCGAACTCGGGTTGTAGAGAAAGGCGTGTACAAATGACGAAGGTCGCCTCATTCCTGGTCGCCGGAGCCGTGCTTGTGGGGACAACCTGTTCTTCGTCAAGGGTTAGATGCGCTGATAAGGCTGAGACGCCGAACCTTCAGCAGAGTCTCGCGGACGCACAATCGCAGGACATCGAGAAAGAACTTGCCCAGTGGAAGCCCGACCACGAAGACCTCAGCCCCGTCCTCGGGAACATATTTCGGCCGAAGGCTGAAATCGTCGGGGAGTGGACGACTGGCGCTGGTTTCGCCAGCAGTTCCCTCTCAATCCGAAGAAAGGAATCTGGCGGACACGCCGTTGATTTCTCAACAGGTGGTTGCCTGGGCCAGTGGGGTTTGCAGCGCGAGGGGACCTATACGGGCGGCGTCTTCCGACTCAACAAGCCGGTTGAGGAGTACCGTCCACATACTTATGACACTCTGTACGTCGTCTTCGTGAATGACACGGAATACTTGATTTCCCAGTCAGCCATCCGCTTTGTCGTAAAGACCTACTCCAAAAAGGGAGTTGTGGCTTGGTCCGGGCATATCAAATTCAGCGGATTCCATAGAAGAGACGGGACGAACAACAATGTGTCGAAGTGAACTCCTGCCGCCGTCCGCGATCGGGCAGCGGCCCGACACCGCCCGATGGCACGGTTCGGCTTCGCCGAATCGCCTGCGGCTGACGACCACGCCGACCGTTCGCCTATTCAAGGAGGGGATGACCATGCAGCGTCTTCCCTCGTGGCTGGTTATCGCACTCGTTGCGATTTGCCTCGGTTGCTCCCCCTGCCTCGCTGGCGATCCACTCCCATCCGTCGAGTCTGTTCTGGCCAAGTGGGAAGAAGCGTCGCAGAAGTGCAAGAGCCTTGACGCGAAGCTAACGGTGTATCATTACGACAGTGTGTTCGGCGGCGACCGCGCCACGATCACGCAAGGGCGGTTCTACTACGAGGCGCCGAACCTGGGTCGCTATGAAATCCGCGAGACCGCCAAGGGCGCAACGAGGGACTGGTCGGGCCTGTCGGAAGCCGTCATTTGGACGGGCAAAGAGACTCTCTGCATCGACGGGCGTGCGCGCCATTGCACGAGGTTCCCCGCGGCGGCAATGCACCCGCCGCTGACCCAGGCCGGGAGCAAGGATGAAGACTGGTTGTCGCGGGTCCTCTCTGGCCTCCTCTGCCAAGTCGTCCGCAGATTGCAGGGGCCGCAGCAGGCGTTGCCTCTGGTGCTCGGTATCCGAGCCGCTGAGGTCCGGGAGCGGTTCGAGGTGACGGTCGAGCGCAGCGGCGAAGAAATCGTGCTGAAGGCAGTCCCAAAGCAGCCATTGGACAAAGCCGCGTATCGTGAGATCGACGTGATCCTCAACGCCAAGACGCATATGACCTGCGCGACACAGATGATCTTGCCCAGCGGGAGAGAACGCACGGTCCACGTCTTCGACGACCAGATGGTCAACCAGCGGCCGAGCGACCGCGATCGGTTACTCAACCCCGACCTGTTCGGGCTCCGCATGACTGACTATAGGCGAGTGAGTCAGGAACCATGAACAGCGAGCCGTGGCGTGACCTGCGGATCGGGAACCGTGTTCGCATTGTCCGATTTCCCACAGAATGGAATCAGCCGGGATACTATTTGCATCCCTCCACCCGCCGCCTGTACACGCAACTCATTGAACGCCGTCGCGCTGTCCGGGTATGTCAGATCGACGACTGGGGCTTGCCTTTCATACACTGCCGGTTTCGCGGGAACGGCGGAAGGTGGGAGTGCCATTGGTTGGCCATCAATGACGATACTTGGGTGCGAGTCCAACGCCGCAAGGCGCGCCCGCCGGAGGCCCAACGCGGGTGACTGGCTGAGCGGCCACCCTTGGCCGAGCAAATCAGGATTTTCCATGATCGCCATCCGTTTCCTTTCCGTCGGTATTGCTCTCGTGCTCCTGGTTGCCTCTGCCTTCGCGGAACTCCCTCCGCCCAGCGCAGGATCAGATCACGCATGCGCTGCGGCGCTCGTTGACGATGCGAAGTCTGCCGATGGGGAGAGTGCTGAATCGCTGATCGAGAGGCTGCGGAAGCTCCCGCCCGGCTGGTATTATGACATGCACGGCAACGCGCACGATCAAGTACGAGCGCTTCTGAGACGCCGGTTTGCCGTAACGGAAGCAGTCTGCAAGGAGATCGACCGGGCAACCCCAAAGGGCCCACATCGGTATGTGAGGATGCTGTACTACTGCCTGGGATACGTCAAGGACCCCGCATCTATTCCTTGGCTGGAGAATAAGATCAGACGGGGAGAGCCGTCCCTGATCTACGAGCAATGGCTGTCAGACTGGGATTTCTTCCCAGGGGCCGCTCCCCACTCTCGGCTCAAGTGGCTCGAAACGCCCGACCGCTGGGCGGAGTTCTTCCGTCAGCAGCCAAAGTCGAGCGCGATGCGGAACGTCGGCTCGCTCTATTGAGAACCCTCGCGGGGTGGTTTCACGACCCGGAAACCGTTCGGTTCTTCCTCCAGCTTGAGAAGGACGCAGGCACGGAAGGGGAAACCCTGCTGGTGGCGCAGCTTTACCTGTACCAGCACAAACACTCCTTTGATGCAGCGCGGCTTTCGTCAGCAATTCAGAAGGTCAGATCGCAACGAGGCGGCGACAGGATACTTCTCGGGTATGCCCGGGAGTTGCGTCACGAAGCATTCTTGCCCTGGTTGATCTCCTTGCTGAGGGCCAGCGGTGAAACGGACGCTAACGGCACTCCATCGGAGCCGCGAATCAAGCTTGATGACGTTCAATGTGCGCTGGAGATGATAACTTTCCGCCTGGATGTAGTCGGCCGAGCGGGATGGCAGGCATGGTATGAAAAGCATCGGAGCCTGGCCAGAGAGGCGTGGCTGCGGGAAGCGGCTGCTCAGTTCGAGGCGTTAGCGGAAAAGGACCCGACGAAGGCTTACGATTTCTTTGACAAGGCCGTGTACCGCTGGAACGACCGGGCGCTACTTCCCTACGTCCAACGCTGGGCGAAATACAAGTTCCTCCACGGCAATCTAATCGGCTGGATCAACTTGAGCTATCACCCCTTCTGGCGTGCTGACCTTCGGCCATTGGCCGAGAAGATAATTGAAGAAGACCAGGGGCGGCTGGAGCGATGGGCTCAAAACATCGCACGAGACCTTGGCTTCATCAAGAACGATGAGACGTGGGAAAGCCAATTCGATTGGTATGGGATGTAACAACAGGGTGATGTACTGTCCACATTTATTGGCGGAACTTTCAGGCCCCGGTGGCGGCTGCGGCCAACAAGCCGCGGCCGTAGCGTCCTAGAAATGGTGCCGTGCCAAGCGGCTGGCCGAGCCGCTGGGCGGCCGGCTTGCCGGTGGTTCCGGCGGCCCAGTCCTGGTACAATCCACCGCAGTTCAATCCCGGCTGGCCGCGGAGAAAACGGCGTCGGCCAGTCAACCGCTGGATCACCTTGATTTATGGCCTGGAAACACGAACAACAAGTCTTGGCCGAACACGGGGTCACGACGGCGGAATGGGCAGTTCTGATTACCGCAGGCTACTATGTTCCACTCCCGCGCCCCGGCTTTATCGGTTTGTCGGCTTTGACATCGTATCCCGATCCCACGCGCCCGAATTTGAGCACTCTCCGCTATCCTGCAACGGTGTCGCTGAAAAGGAGACGGTCAACGCCCATTGCCTGGTGGACGACGCGGAAACAGCCCTTCGATTGGCCCGCGATTTCTCGGAGCAGGAAGGCCGTTGTGAGCCGGGGCCGTATTACATCTTGGAGGTGTGGCGGCGACAAACATAACGTCCAACCAGCCGCAGCCGCAGAGCGGGTTGGGTGTGGTGCAAGGGGCGGTGGAGTAGTAGAATCAATCACAGTTCGACGCTGATCGCTCCGGTCGGGGCGGCGTCGGGCGGGCGAACCGCTGGCCCATTTCCACTATGCCACGAGCGATCCGCCGCACGTGTCTTTGCCCAAGGAGGTTTGACCCATGTTCCGACAAGCATCGACAGTCGCGTTGGTGCTCCTAGCGGTACTCGGCAGTCTCACCCTCGCAACCGCCGAGGAATCCGAGAGAGTGGGCGGCATGAAGCAGCAGATCACCAACTCGGTCGGGATGAAGCTCACGCTCATCCCGCCCGGCGAGTTCAAGATGGGTAGCGGCGAGTCGGCGGAAGCCACGGCTGCTTTCTTCAATGGACGAGTTACTGCTTTTATCGAGATCGAGCATCCGCAGCACCGCGTGCGGATTACCAAACCGTTCTATCTGGGCACGTACCACGTCACGCGGGGCCAGTTTCGCCAGTTCGTCAAGGATACTGGATACAAGACGGACGCGGAGAGAGGAGATCCGCCGGGGGCATGGGGCTGGAATCCCAACAAAAAGACAGAAGCCTTCAACGATAAGAGTTCCTGGAACAACGTGGGTTTCGATCAGACCGACGAGCACCCGGTGGTCAACGTAAGCTGGAACGACGCCGTGGCGTTCTGCAAGTGGCTGAGCCGCAAGGAAGGCAAGACCTACCGTTTGCCGACAGAGGCCGAGTGGGAATACGCCTGCCGTGCCGGGACGACAACACGGTATTATAGTGGCGATGATCCCGAGACGCTGACCAAGGTCGGCAACGTGGCCGATGCGACGTTGAAGGCCAGAATGCCCGGTGCAAACCACACGATCAAAGCTAGTGACGGGTACGTGTTTACCTCGCCGGTTGGCTCATTCCGGCCCAATG
Source organism: Thermoguttaceae bacterium (assembly GCA_050014815.1). GTDB lineage: Bacteria > Planctomycetota > Planctomycetia > Pirellulales > Thermoguttaceae > JBEKCP01. The sequence goes on from JBEKCP010000071.1 coordinate 13,446, forward strand.
CCTTCGGACTCTACGACATGCATGGAAATGCTTGGCAGTGGTGCTCGGATTATTTCAGGGCGAGATCGAACTATTATGCCGCGTCCCCTGTGGACGACCCAATCGGCCCGGACTCTGGAAGCGGTCGCGTGCTTCGTGGCGGTTCCTGGAACGACGGTCCCCTCTACGTGCGGTCTGCCGCTTGCAATGGATACTCGGCCGACTGCTGTTACGACTTTACTGGCTTCCGTATTGCCAAGAATACTGAGAAACAGGAAGTTCGCGTCAAGGACATTCAGGATGGAAACATTATCGTCCTGGGTGTGCTGGGTCAGCCGGTACATCAGATGATGACCCTGCGTGGAGTCTGGAAGAAACAACCGGTTGGCAAGGAAGGCATCGTGTTGCTCGTTACTCATGTCAACAACCGACAACTAGCGAAGCCCGTCCCCTATGAAGCGCAACTTGTCTACTCCGTGGATCGTCAGGACCACGAGGTTCGCGGGTCGGATGGAGACACCTGGGAAATGCGGGGCTACGAGTCGTGCGGATTCCTCGGGAGCCCGGACGGGTACACAAAGGAACTGGGGCTTGCAGTCTCCCAACAATGGTACGGATTCGCGTCCGAACTGCATGTGATCGTTACCAAGGGCACCGCGCATTCCAGCCCTGAACGAGACACAACCACTCAAGGCCCGTCTGCCTTCGGCCCGAAGGGGACAGTCCCATTTTCGCGGGCTTCGTCGCGAAAATCGGGGCAGTCCCCGTGAACGGTTACTTATTTCTCGCGTGGTTTCTATGCCGTACCAGTGCTTCTTTGGCGGTTGCACTTGTGATCCTTCTGGTCTTATTCATTGCTTGTGCCGCGATCCCTTTTGAGAACTGCGAGCGGCTTGCGCATGCTCGGCGGCGTCGAAATGAGTGCGTCTTTTGTGGTCGCGCCCTTGAGAAGCAGTCCCCGGAGAGCCTTCACGTCTGTGGGTGCCGCCCTGATACCGCGAACAACCCGCAGCCGCAGAGCGGGACGCCGCCTGGTGGTGCAGGCCGTGGAAACATGATAAACTGAGCGGCAGTTCAACCTGATTTACAGCGGCAGGCTGCGGGGACGGCCGTGCCTGCCGCTGGAAGTCCTAACAGGAGTCTTGCCGCTGAACCCGGCTGCGCCGGGACGCCTGCGGCTCGCAACCGTTTGATTTGTCCAGGAGGAGGGAATGAATCGGAACGACCGCCTACGGTGTGTGCTCGTACAAAAACTGACCAGGGCACGGTGCAAACCGCCGACTATGGCCAGTGTGCTTCTGCATTGGTCTAGTCTACCTGGACTCGCGATTGTCGGAGGGGTGACTGTTGTGGCCCTGGTTGCTTTGGACCTACCAACCCCTGTGCCCATGCTCATGGTGGGGTTTTTGCTGGGTTTTGAGATGGGATTTTTGTGTTTTTGGGTAATTGTTTTGGTTTTC
>JBEKCP010000072.1:0-14499 GCA_050014815.1 Thermoguttaceae bacterium
TGGCGGGTGTCAATCAGCCTTTCTTTTCCACCGCGGGCAGTTCCACCCCGAAATCGAAGTACCGCGCCGCATTGCGGTAGCAGATGTCCTGGACCATCGAGCCCACCAGGGCCATGTCGCGGGGCACGAGGCCCTGGCGCACCTCCATTCCCAACAGGTTGCAGAGGATCCGGCGGAAGTACTCGTGCCGGGTGTAGGACAGGAAGGAACGGCTGTCGGTCAACATGCCGACGAAGCAGCCGAGAAGCCCCATGTTCGACAGGGCATTGAGCTGCTTCTCCATGCCGTCCTTCTGATCGAGGAACCACCAGCCGCTGCCGTACTGGATCTTGCCCGGCGTGATGCCGTCCTGGAAGTTTCCCGGCATCGTGGCGAGCACTTCGTTATCGGCCGGGTTGAGGTTATAGAGGATGGTGCGGGTCAACCGCAGGTTGCCGTCCAGGCGGTCGAGGAAGCGGGCCAGCGGCCTGGCCAACGGCAGATCGCCGATCGAGTCGAAGCCCGTGTCGGGGCCGAGCTGGCGGAGCTGCCGCGTGTTGTTGTTCCGCATGGCGCCGAGGTGGTACTGTTGCGTCCAACCGCGAGAGTGGTCCCACAAGGCGAACTCGTAGAGCAAGGCCGAGCGGAACTTGGCGACCTCCACGCCCGAGAGCTGTTCGCCGCGGCGAACCCGCGCGAACAGCTCCGGCAGTTCCGCGGCGGTATACTCTTCCGCGTCGACCGTGTCCAGGCCGTGATCCGAGAGCCGGCAGCCCATTGCGTGGAAGAAGCCGTGGCGCTGGTGGAGGGCCTCGAGGAAGTTCGAGAAGCGGTCGCCCACCTCGATGCCGCTCGTCCGGGCCAACCGATCGACCCAGGCGTTGAAGGCCCCGGGCGATTCGACCGCCATCGCCCGATCCGGCCGGAAGGCCGGCAGGACGTGGATCCCAAACGAACGGTCCGCCGCCAGGAGGGCGTGGAACTCGAGCGTGTCGGTCGGGTCGTCCGTCGTACACGCCAGTGCCACGTTCATCTGCCGCATGATTCCGCGGCAGGAGAACTCGTCGCGGGCCAACAGCGCGTTGCACTGGTCCCAGATGCCCCGGGCCGTCTCGGGCCCCAACAGCCGGTCGCTGATCCCGAACGGCCGTTTCAACTCCAGGTGGGTCCAGTGGTAGAGCGGATTGCGGAGCGTCTTGGGGACCGTCTCGGCCCACTTCTGGAACTTCTCCCAGTCGGAGGCGTCGCCGGTGCAGTACCGCTCGTGTACGCCGGCCGACCGCATCGCCCGCCACTTGTAGTGGTCCCCGGCGAGCCAAATCTGCGTGAGGTTCTCGAAGCGGTGGTCCTCGGCCACCTGGCGCGGCGGCAAGTGGCAGTGATAGTCGATGATGGGCAGATCCCGGGCAAAGCGGTGGTAGAGCTCGACCGCCTCGTCGGTCTGGAGCAGGAAATTCTCGGTAATGAAGACGTCGCTCACAGCGGGCCCTTTCCCGAAACCACAGCCGGTTCGAGGACGTTTAGCGGGCGGGCTTGCCCGCTGTGCATTCCCCGGCGGGCAAGCCCGCCCGCTAAACGTCCTCCGGGGCACTGGTCGCCAGTTTATCGGATCCCGTCCGGTTCGGCAACCCTGCGACTCATCCCCGGAAGGCCCGCTCCTCGTCGCTCTGCTCTTGGACCTGCACCAGGTCGGCCGGGCGAGCGTCTGCGAGCGAGCCGATCGCGAGGATCTGCGGCCATTTCCAAGCGGCCCCCAAAACGACCAGGATCGTGCCGATCCCGCCGCCGACAACGGAGACGATCGGCCCGAACAGCCCGGCCGTCACGCCCGATTCCAGGCCGCCAAGGTCGTTGGACGACACAATGAAGATGTTGTTGACGGCGGAGACGCGGCCGCGCATGGCGTCGGGGGTGAGTATCTGGACGAGCGTATGCCGCACGACGACGCTGATGTTGTCGAACGCTCCGATAAAGAACATCGCGCCGAGCGAGAGCCAGAGGTTTCGCGACAGTCCGAAGACGATCGTGGCCACGCCGAAGCCGGCCACGGCCCAGAGCATCGCCCGTCCCGCGCGGGCGATCGGCGGCAGGTGCGCCAACAGCACGGCCAGGGCGATGGCGCCGGCCGCCTCGGCCGACCGCAGGTAGCCGACCGCCGACGGGTCCACCTTCAGAATGTCCTGCTGGAACACCGGCAGCAAGTACGTCGCGCCCCCCAGCAGCACCGCGAACAGGTCCAGCGTGATCAGGGCCAGTATCGTCTTCTGGGAAGCAACGAATCGGATGCCGGCCAGCAGGCTCTCCAGCGAGATCGACGGCGGCGAAGCGCCCGGCCGGCGGCCGGGAATAAAGGCGATCGCCGCCAGCGACAACAGCCGGCACACAACCGTCGCCGCCAGGGCCAGCGGCACGCCGCGCTGGAGATCCACCAGGCTGCCATCGATCGTCGAGCCCACCAGGATGCCGCCCAGCGCCGGGCCGGCCATCGAGGCCACGTGGAAGACGCTGCTGTTCCATGCCACGGCGTTGCTGAATCCCTCGGCCGGGACGATCTGCGGCAGCAGTGCGGAGCGGCTGGGCCCTCCCAAGGCCTGGCCGACCGCACTGATCCCCAACAGCACGTAGATCCAGCCCATGGAGGCATGATACGAGCACGCCGCCGTCAGGCCGGCCGACATCAGCGTGGTGACCGCCAGCATCGCGGCCACCACGAGCCGGCGGTCCCGCCGATCCGCAATCTGTCCGCCGGCGATCGCCAGCAGGACCACCGGCAGTGCCTGCACGAGTCCCAGCCATCCGAGCGACAACGGGTCGCCGGTCTGGTGATAGATGTACAAGCCGACCGCTACGGTCTCGATCTGCTTGCCGGCCGCCATCAGGAACCAACTGACCGCATAGAGCTGGTAGTTGCGGATCCGCCATGCCGCGTAGGGATCGGCCCGGGACGGGCCCGCCGGTTCATCGGGAATAGGAGGGTGGTCGGGAGTCATAGACGGCTCGGGGGATGCCCTCGGGCTCCGCTTCGGCCGGCAGGTCCTCTATAAATCGGCGCGCGATACGGCGTCTCGCGCGCTGTGCCAAATACGCAAGATGTAGACGACCTGCCCGCGTATTTCAAAGAGCAGCCGATAGGTCCCCCGGCGTCGGCCGAGATGCAGTTCGTGAATCTCCAGACCAAGGTCTTCCGATTCCGCCGCCAGGCCGCACCGCTCCGGCATCGTCTCCAGCTTGTCGATGTGTGCCATGAGCCGGGCAAACCACCTGCCACCCGCTTCGACGGCTGATTGTTCGCGGAACCAGGCAAGGACATCCGATACGTCCTGTTCGGCCTTGTCGGTCAATCGGACGCGATATTTCATTTCATGCGTCCACCGGGATGCCGTGCTTCTTGGCCAGCGCCTTGAGCGCTTGCTTTGCCGGCTTCGTCCTTCCGGCTTCCACGTCGGCGAGTGCCTCGCGGATCGCCGCGAGTGCCTCATCCCGCTCGATCCGGGCCGCACGTTCGACCAGCCGACGATAGGCTGTCGCGTCCTGGACGACGACTTCCGCCCTGCCATTGACGGTCAGCACCACGGGCGTCCCCGACTCACGCAGTTGTTTGAGGTACGTTGCCGTCTGACGCTTGAAATTGGTCAGGGAATCAATGTCGGTTTCGACGTGGTGCATGGGCTTTCCTTTCGCACTGAATTAGATGCTAATTAGATGCTATCACGTCGGACGCGGCCGGGCAAGAGGATTACCAGGTGATTTCCTTCACGGGGGCTCGCTGCCTTGACCTTCCCGATTTTGCCCACCGGCTTTCACCGCGCGGTTTCCCTTTTCCGCAGTCCCATTATAGGATGACCGTCATGGATGCCATTGCCGACGATCCGGGCCGCCGCGGCGCCGTGGCCATCATTGTCCGGGGCGACCGGATGCTGATCATCCGGCGGTCGCGGTCGGTCGTGGCTCCGCTGATGTATTGTTTCCCCGGGGGGGGTATCGAGGAGGGCGAATCCGAGCAGGCCGCGGTGGTGCGCGAGGTCTCGGAGGAGCTTGGGGTGACCGTGCGGCCTTTGCGGCGGCTCTGGCAGTGTGTGACGCCATGGAAGGTCTGGCTGGCCTGGTGGCTGGCCGAGATGCCGCCCCAGGCGGTCCCGACGCCCAACCCCGCCGAAGTCGAGTCGATCCACTGGGTCACGCCCCGAGAGATGTCCCGACTGCCGGGGCTGCTGGAGAGCAACCGCCTTTTCCTCTCTCTGATCGAGCGCGGCGAAATCCGCCTCGACGGTTAGAAACTACCTCAACGGTGGTATTCTCCGCGAAACGGTGCTAGGATTCTTTCCCAATATTCGCAAAGGTCTCAAGGGACGCAATTTAATGATATTTTGAAGTTGCCGCATATTAAACACGATACTGTTTTTGATGGAGTTTCGGATCGTCCACTATTGCCTCGTTGTCGGGGACGAAGCGGCAATTCTGGATACTTGGGACAATATTGCAACTCATTGGGGAGGCAATACTTATGTCAAGAACACTCGCATGGACCGTGATATGGGCCCTGGTGGCGACCCATCTGCTGGCACAGTCGCTGCCCGGCGGGCCTTGGCAGTTGCCCAACCCACCAAACCAGGTATCGCAACTTCCGCCCGAAAATGGTTCCTCGGGACCCGTAGCGACGGGGCCCGCGATTGCGGCCCCGACCGTTGCCTCCGAAACCGCGGCCCCCACTCTGGCAGAGCCGCTCGCCGAGCGAATGGCGCGGTTGGAGGCGGCCAACCGGCAGATGGCGGCGGAGCTCGTATCGCTTCGGCAGCAGACTGCCGATCGTCCGGGGGTGCCGGCCGTGCCGACGGCCGTCGCCGTGTCTGAGGCCCCCGTGGGGTCCGTCGATCCCGACACCATCTTCCCCTTGATCCAAGGCGAAGTCGGCCGACTGATGTGGACCAAGGGGGACTGCCGAATCGTCCCCTACGGCTATCTCTGGGGAAACACGGTTTACGCCACGGAGAAGACCAACCCGGGCAGTTACACGCTCTTCGTGGAGTCCGCGACTACGCGTGGCGAGAGCGAGTTCGTCGTAGACGGCCGGAACACGCGGCTCGGAATCGACGTCCTCGGCCCTCGGGTCCCGTGCCTCGGCTGTGCCCAGGTCGGCGGCAAGATCGAGTTCGACTTCCAGGGGGCGTTTGCCACGACCGAGAACAAGGGCGCCGTGCTCCTGCGGCACGCCTACGCGGAGATCAAGAACGAGAACTTCCGCTTCCTGGCAGGCCAGACCTGGGACGTCATTTCGCCTTTGAACCCCGGAATGCTCATGTATTCCGTCGGGTGGGACGGCGGCAACATCGGGTACCGCCGGGGACAGGTCCGGCTGGAGCGATATTTGGCCGCCTCCGACTCCATGCTGCTGACGCTCCAGGGCTCGATCAACCAGAACGTGTTCGGCGACGCGATCACGGATAAGGTCGGCACTACCACTTACACCCTTTCGCCGGAACCATCGGGCTGGCCGATCGTCGAGGGCCGGGCGGCAGTGACCCTGGGGGATCGCACCGGGCCCGACGCCCTGCCGATCACGCTGGGTTTCTCCGGCCACGTCGGGCAGACGGAGTTCAGCATGCTCAACGGCTCCGCCATCGACCCGAATTTCGCAAAGAACCAGGTCCGCAACACCTGGTCGTTCAACGTGGATCTGCGCGTCCCGATCACGCACCAGTTCGGCGTCCAATGCGAATTCTTCACGGGCGAGAACCTCTCGCCGTTCCTGGGCGGCATCGGCCAGGGGCTCGACACCGCGGGGCCGGCCACGCCCACCTTGCCGGCCGGCGTGGAGCCGTTCGGAGAGATCCATTCGACCGGCGGCTGGTGCGAGGCCTGGTACGACTGGACGCCCCGCCTCCACAGCCACGTCGGCTATTCGCTCGACGATCCCAACAACAACGACCTGCACGCGGCCGGCGAACGGACCTACAACCAGTTTTTCTGGAGCAACGTCATCTACGACGTGACGAAGAGCTTCCTCGTGGGGTTCGAGGTCAGCGACTGGAAGACGCAGTACTATAGCATACCGACTGCTCCCGCTACTACCTTCGCGCCCGGGGAGAGCCTGCGTTGCGAGTTCGTCGTCAGGTACGGGTTCTGACGCCGCTTGCGGCTTCGCAGAATCACGTCATCCTGCCCAGCCCGACGCCCGCCTGCTCCAGGCATACCGCCAGTTCGTTGGAGAGCACGAGTTGGAGTTCCTGCGGCCGGCGAGCGGCCCAGGGATCGGACCACCCGTCTCCGGCGGCGCCGTCGTCAGTCGCCCGGGCGGGGTGCAGGACGATTTCCGCCCGTCGGAACCGCCTGTTTGCGGCGAGAAAGGAGCGGATCTGCTGAAGAGTGACGCGCCCGGCCGACAGGCTGCCAAGGAAGGCATCCGGCGAGACGACGCCGGCGGCGGCCACACGGCGGCGGAACTGCCCGGCGGCGCACCACCGGCCGGCGCCCACGAGCCATCGGCCCAGGCCAACGCCCGGCCAACCGAGCGACCGGAGCCAAGCCGACTCGACGGCCACGCGGACGGCCCCGATCTGGAACCTCGCCAAGAGCGACGCCACGATCCGGCCCACCGTTGGGATAAGCTCCACGTACTGGTGGCCGCTCAGGTGTGACGGCCGATGCCCGTGATCCAGCACGAACTCGATCTGGCGGCCGAGTTCTTCTTCAATGGCACGGGCAAACCGCCGGCCGCTGCGGGCGAGCCGCCGCGCGAGCAATCCGATTCCCCGCAGCCGGCCTTCCGGATCCAGGAGGTCCGCAGGGAAACGATCGCCGGAGAGCGGCCGTCCTTGAGTCAGATTCAGGTGTACGCCGAGGTCGAACGCTCGCTCGGGGTCCTCCAGTCGTTGCCGACGCCGGGCCGAAGGCAGGCAACCGCGGCGTCGGTCCTCCGCGAGCTGTTTCCAGGCGGCAAGTGCCCGAGCGGCGTCGGGGGCGTTGCTCAGGACCGAAGTGCCGGTCAAGAGCCCCTGTTGGAATCCGTCGAGGATGCCGTCGGTCACAGCGGGGTTCATGCCGAAGTCGTCGGCGTGCAGGACAACCCGCCGCAGGGCGCCATGGCCGGTTCCACAGTGTTCCTGGGACTTGGGAAGAGACAACTTCACATTCTCAGGCTGCCTGTTTTCGATCCTCGACTTCCGCGGAGTCGGCCTCGGGCCATCGCGGCGTCGGAAGAATCCGCAGGAAGCGGTTGCGCCACCAAAGGGCCGCTATGTCGAGCAACATGGGCAGCGTGTCCCGCGCTACGGAAAGGGTCGAAGCGTACTCCCGCACCAGGCTTACCGGGATGCGGCGGAACCGCAGTCCCAACTGCTGCACGAGGAGCACGACCTCGGCGTCGAATGAAAAACCGTCCAGCGCGGCCCGGCAGAAGATCTCCCTCGCGGCCTCCAGGCTGAAGAGCTTCAGGCCGCATTGCGTATCGGTGACCTCGCGCGAGATGAGCCGCTTGACGACTTCCCGGAACATCCAAGTGGCGAGGGTGCGGGAGAATCGCCGCCGGGCCAGGTGCGTCGATTGTTCGAGGTCGCGGGCGCCGAAGACCACTTCGCACTCTCCGCCGCGGATCCGCTGATAGCCGTCCCGCAGGCCCGAAAGGTCGTAAGGCAGATCGGCGTCGGTGAAGGCGACCACGCGGCCGGTTGCCCGGAGCACGGCCGTGCGGACCGCACAACCCTTCCCCCGATGCTCGGCCAACGAGACCGTCGAGAATCGCGGACCCAAGAGGTTTGTGAGCGTGGGCGTGCGGTCGCTGCTGCAATCGTCGGCCACCACCACGCGGTAGTCCAGCCCCCAGTCGTCCAACGAGTGCCCCAGCTCGCAGAGCGCCCAGGGAAGCCGACATTCCTCATTGAAGGCGGGAATAACGACCGTCATGTCATGGTCCGCCGTCCGTGTCCGCCGCGGACCGGCCTTTGCCCCCATTTCGTGGGGCTTGCACGCCTTGCTCCTGCGTCGCGTCATTTGCATGAGGCTTCCTGCCAAAGAGGGAAACGCATGGGCGATGGTCGAAGTTGGCCCCATCGCAGTGAAGTCCTTTTCCAGCCGGGCGTTTCATACCCGATTCCACCGCAAGGTGTAAATATGAACTAGTCTTGTAAACATTATGGCGATTGCAGGACGCCACCGGAGACTATCTGAAGGATGGTCGCGGGATTCGGCACACGAAGCCCGCGGCCTGCATGCACCCCTACCGCACGACCTGGCCGGGCACTTGCCGGATGCCCCGCAGGATGACCCGAGCCACGCTGTCCCACGGCACGATGGTCACCGTGTGGGCGCCATCGGGATCGCGGCTGACCAAGACAGCGTGGTCCTGCTCGGAGGGCGTCTCGACATAGCCGTCCGGCAGCAGGACTCCTCCACTGGCCAGATGGACCTCGACCCGGCTGCCTTCGGCTCGGGCGGCCCAGAACCGGGTGAACAACTCCGCCATCGGATGCCGGCCTGCGGGGCCCTCGCCCGGCGGGCCCTCGCCCGGCGGACCGACGATAGCCTCCGCCGGGAGGTCCAAGGCGACCGAGGCATCGCTGTCCGATGGCTTGGCCCTGGCCGCTGTAGGAACGTCCGGTTTGCGGGGCTCGCGACCTGCGGCGGCTGCTTCCTCGGCGGTTCGGCCATCGGTCGTGTCCTCCTCCAGGCGGATCTCCTCTTCAGGAAGAGGCGAGGCAGCCTCCTCCAACGTGGGAATGCGGAATCGCGAGCCACACTCGGGGCACTCGCCCGGCCTGCCTTGCAGGCTGGCGGGGCCGTGGAGATGGTGTCCCTGCGGGCAGAGGAATTCGATCTGAGGCTCCTTCGGCGGATCGAGTTGCGGGTTGCTTCCAGCGGGGGTCTGGGACTTGATCCCGGAGCCATCGGCCTCCGCGGCCGGGAGAGCGCCTTCCGAGGGCGTCGCGACCGCTGCCGTGGAATCCCCCATTGTGGGTATGCGGAAGCGGACCCCGCAACGAGGGCACTTGGCCGGCAGTCCTGCCCGCTCTTCCGGGCAGTGAATCTTATGCCCGTTCGGACAGAGAAACTCGATCATGGCCCATTCCCCCCTCTTTGATCCTATCTTGCGTCCACGGCAGTTACAATCCGTTTCTTGACAGTCCGCCCAGGAAAAAGGGGACCGGGTACCCTTTGGGTGCCATTTGCCGGAACGGCCCGCGACCAGCCTTCGGCCGGTGCCCGGCTTCGCACAAATGGGGACTGTCCCCTTTTTCCGTCCGCCCGAATATGCGAAACTAGGTGCATGTCGATCCTCGTTGTCTGTCCGGGCTGCAAGAAGAGTTTTCAGGTCGCCGACAAGTTCGCCGGCAAGTCGGGGCCATGCCCCAAGTGCAAGGCGACGATCCGCGTCCCCGCGAAGTCGGAAGAGGTCAAGGTCCACTCGCCCGGGCAGTTCAGCCGCGGCGGGCGCACCGCCGGCGGGGAACTGGCCCTGAAGCCGATCTCCCGAAAAGAGGTCCTCTTCCAGCCGGTCATGGCGGCGGGGGTGGCCGGGGCCATAGTCGGCCTGCTGGCGGTCATCCTGGCCGCGAGGGGCCTGGGCCTGGTCGCCGCGCACCCGATCGTCTGGTGCGCGATCGGCCTCCTGGCGGTCTCGCCTGTGCTGGCCTTGGCGGCCTACACTTTCCTCCGCGACGACGAACTGGAGCCGTATCGCGGCTTGTCGCTCTACATCCGCTCGGCGGCCTGCGCCGCGGCCTACGTCGTGCTCTGGGCCCTTTTTGCCTACGTGCGGTACGAGGTCAAGCCGGGCGACCAAATCTTTCTCTGGGTCCTCATCACCGCCCCCGTCGTCGTGTTGGGCAGCCTCGCCGCCTGGGTATCGCTGGATCTTGAGCCGGGCAACAGCTTCTTCCACTACGTGTTCTACTTGCTCGTGACTGCCGTCTTGGGATGGGTTGCCGGCCTGGGCTGGGTGTGGGAGGTGTCGAACCGATAGGTATCGTATCAGAAACCGTTTAGCGGGCGGGCTTGCCCGCCGAGTTACTGTCAGCAATCCCACGGCGGGCAAGCCCGCCCGCTAAACGTGCTCAACTCGACATTTGAGCGTGCCAGACCAACAACCCCAGGAGATACCGTCATGCCTATCGTCTTCAATTGCCCGCTCTGCGGGGCCGAGAACACCATGGCAGACCGATATGCCGGGTGCCGCGGCGCCTGCGCGGTTTGCCGCGGGGCGATTATCGTTCCAAGGACTGCCGAGCCGCTCCGGCCGGGGCCGGGCTCCCAGCCGCCGCGAAAGAACAGCGCCCTCATGTGGATCGTCATTCTGGCCGCCGCGTTGTTCGGGGCGGTCATGGTCGGCGGCATCCTGCTGGCCCTGCTGATGCCGGCCGTCCAGGCCACGCGCGAGGCGGCCCGCCGGGCGCAATGCAATAATCACCTCAAGCAAATCGCGCTGGCCCTGCACAACCACCACGCCTCGTTCCAGTGCTTTCCGCCGGCCTGCGGCGCGGGCCCGAACGGCCGGGCCATGCACAGTTGGCGGGTGACCATCCTCCCGTATATCGATCAGCAGGACCTTTTCAAGAGTTACGACTTCAATGAACCGTGGGATAGCCCGAAGAACCGGGCGATTGCCAGCCAAATGCCCAAACTGTTTCGATGCCCGAGCGATACCCAGGCGGCCGACAATGAAACCAGCTACGTGATGATCACCGGCAAGGGCACGGTCGGCGGCGAGCCCGGCAAACCCGGGACTCGGCTTGGGGACATCATCGATGGCACGAGCAACACGATCCTGGTGGTCGAGGTCCCGGGACTGAAGATCCCGTGGACCGAGCCGCGAGACATCACGGTGGAGGAATTGCTCCAGCGGATAGGGCCGGGCTCCGGCGGACGGCTGTCGCACCTTCGGGGCTTCAATGTGGCCCTCTGCGACGGCTCGGTGCAGTTCCTGCCCGTAACGATCGACCGCGAGACCCTCCGCCGCCTCGCCCTCTACAACGATGGACTGCCCGTGCGGCTCGGCGATTGAGCAGATTTGACGCGTTTCTGGTGGGGCTCGCCGACCGGGCGCCATGCGAAGCATGGTCTCGCACGGTGCGCGTCGCCCCACCTTACAGTCTTCGAGTTCTGATAATCCACTAAACACCTTCTATCCCCCCGGAGTCACCCCATGGAACGCCGTAACATGCTGAAACTAACTTCCACCATGCTGGGCCTGTCGGCCCTGCCGCTGGGCTCGCTCCTGGCCGACGAGCCGAAGCCCAAGAGAATCCTCTACTTCACCCGCAGCGCCGGATACGTACACTCGGTCGTTCAGCGGAAGAACGGCGAGTTGGCCTTCTCCGAAAAGGTCCTGACCGAGTTCGGCAAGAAGGCCGGGTATGAAGTCGAGTGCAGCCAGGACGGGCGAATCTTCGACGGCAGCTTGGACGCCTACGACGCCGTCGCCTTCTATACCAGCGGCGACCTGACGAAGGACAATCCCAAGGGGACCGGCACCCCGATGACAGTTGCGGGCAAACAACGGCTCTTGGACGCCGTCGCCGCCGGCAAGGGCTTCATCGGGATCCATGCCGCGACCGACAGCTTTCGCACGAGTGGGCCGACGAACAAGATCGACCCCTACCTCGCGATGCTCGGGGCCGAGTTCGTCGGGCACGACGCCCAGCAAGAGGCGACGCTCCGCATTGTGTCGCGGTTTCCCGGCATTGCGGACCTGGGCCGCCAGGGCTGCATCACGCTCCTGGAAGAGTGGTACGCCCAACGGAATTTCGCCAAGGACCTCCACGTGATCCTGGTCCAGGAGACGGAGCACATGAAGGGCTCGAACTACCAGCGGCCCGCGTACCCCTCCACCTGGGCGCGGATGCACGGCAAGGGCCGGGTGTTCTATACGTCGCTGGGCCATCGCGAGGACGTCTGGACCAATCCCATCTTCCAGGCCATCGCGCTGGCCGGCCTGGCGTGGACCACCAACCGGGTCGCGTTCGAGCCGACGCCCAACATGGACGAGGCAACTCCCGGGGCAAACCAACTGCCCAGACAACTGCCCAACGCCCCACCCAAGAAGGGGTGACCGGCGGGGATTCCATTTTCCCAAAGCGGCGCCGGGAGGGTATTATTGGGGTATCCTCCTCGTCTCCGGAATGTGCTCGATGGATCCGAAGTCACGAAGACCCCGCAAATCACGGCCTGCCAAACCTCCCGAGGAGCGAAAACTCCCACCCGGCGGCAACAACTCCGTCTGGTACCTGATGGCGCTGGGGGTGGTCATCCTGCTGGCCGTTCTCTTTTGGAGCAATGAGAGCCAGGAGGAGATCCCCTACGGCCAGTTGGTCCAGTTGATCGAGCAGGGCGACCCCGACGAGCACCCCGCCGCCGCGATCACCGTCCAAAAGGGGGAGAAGGGCAAGGGATTGGCGGTCCGCTACTCGAAGCTGGCCAACCTGGAGATCGGCTCCCACGAGATCACCGGCACGGTCACGCGGCAGGTCGTCGAGCCGCCCAGCCAGCAGGCGGACGCCAAGCCGGATGTCCACTTCCACACTTCCTTGGTGGGATCGGCGGACGGCCACAACGCGCTGCTTGAGATGGCGCGCGGCAACGGGTTCCGCGACGTTCGCTGCGAGGAGGCCCCCAGCGGCTGGAAATACTACCTGCCCATGGTCGCCTTCACCGCGTTTCTCGTGCTGTTGTTCTTCATCATGATGCGGAAGCTCGGGGGCGCGGGCTCGGCCATGGCGTTCGGCCGCAGCCGGGGCAAACTCTACGCCCAGGAAGACGTCGGCGTGACGTTCGACGACGTCGCCGGCATCGACGAGGCCGTCGAGGAGCTCCGCGAGGTCGTCGACTTCCTCAAGCAGCCCCTGAAGTACCAGGTCCTGGGCGGGCGGATCCCCAAGGGCGTCCTCCTGGTCGGGCCGCCGGGGACCGGCAAGACGCTCCTGGCCAAGGCGATCGCCGGCGAGGCGGGCGTCCCCTTCTTCAGCCTCTCCGGCAGCGACTTCGTCGAGATGTTCGTCGGCGTCGGCGCCGCGCGGGTCCGCGACATGTTCCAGCAGGCCCAGGCCAAGGCCCCCTGCATCATCTTCATCGACGAGCTGGACGCCTTGGGCAAGACCCGCGGCACCAGCATCGTCGGAGGACACGACGAGCGGGAACAGACGCTCAACGCGCTCTTGGTCGAGATGGACGGCTTCACCTCCAACAGCGGCGTGATCGTCCTGGCCGCCACGAACCGGCCGGAGACGCTCGACGCGGCCCTCTTGCGCCCAGGCCGGTTCGACCGCCACGTGCTGGTGGATCGGCCGGACGTCCGCGGCCGCGAGGCGATCCTCGAAGTCCACGTCGAGAAGGTCCGGCTGGACGACTCGGTCAACCTGGCGGAGGTGGCGCGGATCACCTCGGGCTTCGTCGGCGCCGACCTGGCCAACCTGGTCAACGAGGCCGCCCTGCTCGCGGCCCGCGCCGGCAAGACCGCCGTCTCCATGGAAGAGTTCACCGCGGGGGTCGAGCGGATCACGGTGGGCCTGGAAAAGCGGCAGCGGGTCATCCACGCCGAGGAGAAACAGCGGGTCGCCTACCACGAAAGCGCCCACGCCCTGGTCGCCGCCAGCCTCCCCAACACCGACCCGGTACACAAGGTCTCGATCATTCCCACGGGTTTGGCCGCCCTGGGCTACACCATGCACCGGCCCGAAGGCGACCGCTACCTCATGACCCAGGCCGAGCTGGAAAGCCGCGTCCAGGTGCTCCTGGCCGGGACCGTGGCCGAAGAGATGACCTTCGGCGACGCTTCGACCGGCGCGCAGAACGACCTGGAGCGGGCCACCGAGATCGCCCGGAGCATGGTCATGGACTTCGGCATGAGCCGGCTGGGGCGGGTGACGTTTCGCGAGAACCGCCGCTCGCCGTTCCTGGCCAACGGGGGCGACCTGCCGGGCGAGCGGTCCCACAGCGAGCTGACCGCCCGCGAGATCGACGAAGAGATCAAGCGGATCCTGGCGGAATCGGAGGGCAAGGTCCGCCGGATCCTCGAAGGCCGCCGCGCGGCCCTGGTGGCCGTCGCCGGCCGGCTCATCGAGCAGGAGACGATCAACCAGAGCGAGCTCAAGGCCCTCATCGAGGCCAATTCGCCCAGTCCGATGATCGTGCCGGGCACGTCCGACGCGGCCGCCCCGCGGCGCATCGACGAGTCCGCCGCCCGCGAGAAGCCGCTCGACGGCCCGGCCGCCGCGGGGCTATAATGATGCGGAGGTCGCATCGTTGCTTCCCGCTTTCTCCGGGAGAAGGGCAGCGAGGGCCTGGCTTGTTCGATGAAAACGGGAGAACGCTACTCGGCTCGGGGAGATAGATCATGAACAGGATCATTCAAGGCGTCGCTCATGGTACTATTATTGAATTGAGTGAGAACCTCGGGCTCGCCGACGGGCAAGCGGTTGAAGTCGTGGTTCAACCTATCGGGCCGTCCCGGCCTGTCGGCGAGGGTATTCGCAAATCGGCAGGAGGTCTGGCCGACCAGTGGAGCAAGGACGACGACAAAATCCTCGAGGACAT
>JBEKCP010000073.1:0-14482 GCA_050014815.1 Thermoguttaceae bacterium
CCAACTCCCCAAGAGTTGAGCCCCTTGAGCACCGCCTGGGCTGAAGCCAGGCAGGTAGCCTCCAACTCGACCGCCAGGACGACGAAATTGCAGCAGTGCAGGCCGGCCCTGACCGCCCGCGTGGGCTGGCAAGGGAAATCGACAATCACGTACTCCGCCATGCTGGCGAGTCCTTTGAGGATCTCTTCAGCCTGTTGCGCCGTGATTTCCCGCTGATCGTCGAAGCTGGGCGGGGCCAGCAGCAGTTGCAGGCCCGTCGGGTGATGGGTCAAGCACTTGCTCAGGGTCCGTGCGTTGATGTCTCCCGAATGTTGACAGTCCAACAGCCGCTCGATGTTCAGCGACGCGGTAACACCGAGCTGCTGGGCCACAGTGCCCATGTAGGGCCGCATCTCGACGACGGCGACGGATCTTTCCAACGCGACCAGGGCCAGGGCCACGTTCAGGGCCGTGGTGGTCGTGCCTGCGCCCCCTTTAGCGCCGATGAAGCCGATCACCTTGCCGCGATTGGCGGCCTGTTTCTCGGCCGCGGCGACACGGTTGCGCAAGGCCGCCCGCACCCGCGCCCGCACCACCAGCCAGGAGAACGGCTTGACGATGTGATCGATGGCCCCGCCGTCCAGACATAGGGAAATCTGGGAGTCCATGTTCAGGGCGGTGACCATGATCACCGGGATGTGGCGGGTCGCTGCCCGCGCCTTGAGCTGGTGCAGGGTGGCGAGGCCGTCCATGCCCGGCATGAGCACGTCCAGCAGGATCAGGTCGGGCAATTCCTTGTCGGCGACGTCCAGGGCCTGCTGGCCGTCGGCGGCCTCCAGAAGCGTATACGATTCGCCGCCCAACGCGTCGCAAAGCACGCCGCGGTTGTTGTCGTCGTCGTCCACAATCAACACTTTTGACTGGTCCATTAGTTGCGATCCTTCTTCAAGAGCACAGTCAATTCGTAGAAGTACAGGTCTACTAATCCCGTGAGATGCTTCCTCGGCAATCCCGTGAGATGCTTCCTCGGCTGATAGGTGGGCAATGGGTGTTCCACCGCAGCCATGGGTTCGCGATTCTGCAGCGCCGCCCGCACCCGCGCCCGGACCACGAGATGGGAGAACGGCTTGGTAATGTGGTCGATCGCGCCCGACTCCAGGCACATCGAGACCTGGGTATCGAGGTTCAAGGCCGTCACCATGATCACAGGGATGTGCCGTGTGCGATCATCCGCCTTCAGTTTCTGCAACGTGGCGATGCCGTCCAAGCCGGGCATCAAGACGTCGAGCAGAATGAGGTCCGGCTGTTCCCTGTCGGCGATGTCCAGGGCCTGCTGGCCGTTGGCGGCCTCCAGAAGCCCGTACGGTTCACCATCCAACGCATCGCAGAGCACGCCGCGGTTATTGTCGTCGTCGTCCACAATCACGATGGTCGGCTGGTTCATGTCAGTACCATCCGTCGTTCCAGGCGGCCCAAGAAGGTGCGGAGCCGGTTGGCCAGATCGAGGGCGCGAACGGGTTTGGTGATGTACTCGCAGCAGCCGGCCGCCCGCGCCCGCTCCTCGTCTCCGTTCATGGCGTAGGCGGTGATGGCCCAGACCGGGATATCCTTGGTCAGCGGGTTGCGTTTGAGGATCTGGGTGGTTTCCAGGCCGTCGATCCCCGGCAGGCGCAGGTCCATGAGGATCAGGGCCGGCTGGAGTTGGATCGCCCGGTTCAGCGCCTCCTCGCCGGTTTCCACGCTCACGAGCCGGGCGGGAATGTCGTCGAACAGGAAGATATCCTCCAACAACGAGAAGTTGTTGGCGTTGTCTTCAATCAGGAGGATCGTGTTCATGGGTCTGCCCCACGGTTTGGCGTACGAGATTCAAAACCTCCTCACTCTCAAACACCCGCAGTTGCTCGGCCAGATGCTTCGGACTGACCGGCTTGGTGAAGTAGCCGTCGCAGCCGGCGGCGAGGGCCTCGTCGATATCGGAAAGGGCATTGCGGGCGGTGACCGCCCAGACCCGGATGCCCTTGGTCGCCGGATCGCCCTTGATGACCCTGGTGGCCTCGATGCCGCTCATGCCGGGCAGCATCACGTCCATCAGCACCACGAGCGGATCGAGCGAGGGCAGAATCCGCAGCGCCTCCTCGGCGCTCTCGACGCAGACCAGTTTGCCGGGCAGCTTGCCGTCGCGGAATATGTCTTCGACGAGGGCCTGGTTCAACGGGTTGTCTTCGACCAAGAGAACGTGTCTCATGTGTGGACTCCTAGGGTTCTGCAAATTCCAGGGGGTGGTCAACTGGGCAGCACTTCCGCTTTTCGATCAGTTGCAACTGGTTGACGAGTTGGTGGAAAGCATCCTGGCAGGCAGTGCCGCCTTTTTGGATCACCGCGCGAACGCGATGGTTCAGTCGCAGTTGTTCGTCCTCCGAAAGGACCTTTGCGGTCATGACCACCACCGGAACGTCCGAGCAGGCGGGGTTTTCGCGCAACGCGTCGATGAACTGAAAGCCATCCATGTGCGGCATGAGCAGGTCGACGATCACGGCGTCCGGCCGCTGCGTCGGCAGGCTGGCGAAGAACGCCTCGCCGCTTTCGAACGTCCAAACCGTGTAGTTCTTGTCCTCCAGAATCCGAGCGACGAGCCGCAATATGCTCGGATCGTCGTCGACGACCGCCACGTTTTGGACGCTCGGCTTCGGATCGAGAGAGACCCGCTCGACAGCTTGCAGGAGTTGCGACTTGGCGAAGGGCTTGACGAGGTACTCGTCGGCGCCGAGGAACAGGCCCAGCCGTTGCTCCTCAAGACCGGTGGCGATGATCACCGGGATGTCGCTCGTGGCGGGATTGGCCTTCAGACGATAGAGGATTCCCCAGCCGTCGTGGCCCGGCAGCATCACGTCGAGGATGATGGCCTGCGGGTGTTCCGAGGCCGCGAGGCGCAACCCCTCGATCCCCCTGGCGGCCGGGATGACTTGATAGCCGGCCTCCGTCAGGCAATCGTTGAGCAACACGAAATTTTCCGGGTTGGCTTCAATGCAGAGGATGCGGGGGCGTTCCCGGCCTTGCGGCAGCGATTGGCGCGGGGCGGGCGCCTGCCTCGCAACCTTGCGCCAATCGACGCTCTTGCGCCGATCGAGCATCAACGGAACGGTCAACGTGACGGTGCTGCCTTGCCCTTCGACGCTCTCGACCGCCAGCGTGCCGCCCAGCAGAGTAGCCAGTGCCTTCGAGATCGCCAACCCCAAGCCCGTCCCTTTCGACGAGCGACGCTTTTCCTGCTTCGCCTGATAGAACCGTTCGAACAGCCGGTCCAGACACTCCGCGGAGATTCCCACGCCCGTGTCCTGCACGCTCAAGAGGAGCGAGTCGTTGTTGCGGCGGGCCCGCAGCGCGATCGATCCTCGTTCCGTGAAACCGATCGCGTTGCTCAACAGGTTGGCAAGAATCTGCCGGATCTTGTCGCGGTCGGAAGTGATCGGCGGCAGATGCTCTTCCAGATCGACGCTGAAGCGGACCGCGGGCTTGTCCTTGGCGAGCGATTCGGCCATTCCGCCGACCTCCCACAAGACCGGTCCGACGTCGAAGGTCGTGATTTGCAGGTCGATCTTCCCGGACTCGGCTTTCGCGAGGTCCAGAACTCCATTGATCAGTTGCAGCAGGTGCTCGCCGCTGGTCTTGATCTTTTCGAGGCGGTCCTTCTGGTGTTGGTTCAGAGGATGGATATCGGTGCGTTCCAGGAGCCCCTCGGAGAAACCGATGACGGCGTTCAGCGGAGTGCGGAGCTCGTGGCTCATGTTGGCCAGGAACTCGCTCTTGGCCACGTTGGCCGCCTCGGCCCGCACGGCCATCTCGTTGGCGCGTGCCGTGGCATCTTCCAGGTAACGGTTCGTCTCAACCAGCTTTGCCTCCACCCGCTTGCGCGCGGTGATGTCGCGAATATTGCACTGGATCACCTTGTGGTCGTTTACCAGATAGATGTTGCTGACGAACTCCACCTGGATCTGCCGCCCATCGGCGGTTTCCAACGGCATGTCGTCGTAACGGATGTACCCACTCTGCTGCAATTCCGCGAAGTTGTCTTGGTTGGCGACGGTGTCCTTGAAGCATCCGATTTCCCAGATCTTCTTTCCGACGAATACCTCGTGCGGGAAACCCAACATCTCGACCAGGAACGGATTGACATCCACGATCAGCCCCGTCTCGGCATCGAGGATGAGAATACCGTCCTGGGCCGTCTCAAAGAGCCGGCGATAGCGAAGCTCCGAAGCGAATAGCGCCTCGGTCGCCTCATCCCGGTCTGCTCTGGCATCAATCGGCGCCATGTCGTGCCCAGCCTGATCTGGCATGGCTGTTCCTTTCGAATAATCACTGGTTCGGGAAGGGGGCCGTTGTGCCCGCGTTCTCCACATCAATAGGTTACGGTTCTGCGCGCTGCAAATCGCTGCGGCGAGATCTTCCGGATCGTGTCAGCATGGCACATTGTCGCACGCGTTCTGTGGCAAATTGGCACACGCCGAGGAGACCCAAGTGTGGTTCGAGCAGAGCAAGACGCACGCGGCGGTTGCGGCCTAGAGTTGTGCAGCGAAAGCACCCGGCGATTCTCAGTTCAGGGGAGTCGATGTCATCAGGTGACGCTGGACATCATCAGGATGCCGGGCGGGTCTCGGAAAGCACGACGATGAACGAGAAAACCCCGAACCGCGTCTGGAAATGGTCGCTGATCGGGCTGTTCGGCGTGGCCGCCCCGGCGATGGCGGCCGGCGGGTACTGGCTCTACCGCGGCCAATTCATCCTTCTCTTCACCGCTCTCTCCATGCTCGTGACCGCCGCCATGGCCGCTTTCGTGTTCAGCTTCCGGCAGAGAACTCCCTACCAGAACCTGTACCGCGCGGAGCACCAGCGGCGGCAAGTGGAGGAGGAAATCCGCGCCACCTTCTACAGCATCGGCGACGGCGTGATCTCGACTGACGCCGCAGGCCGCGTTACCCGGATAAACCCCGTGGCCGAGCAACTCATCGGCTGGAGCGAGGCGGAGGCGTTGGGCAAGCCCTCGGAGCGGGTGTTTCACATCGTCAACGAAGAGACGCGGGCCGAGGTCGAGAACCCGGTCGCGCGCGTCCTGCGCGATGGGGCGATTGTGAACCTCGCCAACCACACGCTGCTGGTGGCCCGCGACGGCACCGAACGCCCCATCGCCGACAGCGGGGCGCCCATCCGGGACGAGAAGGACGAGGTTACCGGCGTGGTGCTGGTCTTCCGCGACCAGACCGACGAGCGCCGGGCGGAAACGGCGCTGCGGGAGTCGGAAGAACGCTACAGGGCACTCTTCGAGGGCAGCGCACAGGGTATCTTGGTGGCGGATGCCCAGACGAGACGGTTCATGTACGCCAACCCGTCCATTTGCAGGATGCTCGGATACACCGCAGATGAGTTGACGCGGCTCGGGGTGGCGGACATTCACCCGGAGGACTCACTGGATCACGTGGCGTCCGAGTTCGAGTCGCAAATACGGGGCGAGAAGGCGCTGGCTCCCGCGCTTCCGTGCCTGCGGAAGGACGGAACCGTGTTTTACGCCGACATCAACGCCACCGCGATCGTCATCGAAGGCCGGAAGTGCAACGTGGGCTTCTTCACGGACATCACCGATCGCAAGCGGGCCGAGGAGAAGCTCGAAGACGCAAAAGCCTTGTTGGACAGCGCCTTAGGTGCCATTACTGATGTCTTCTATGTAATTGACGTAAACGGCAAATTCCTTCTCTGGAATAGAGCTTTCGCCAGCGTCACCGGCTATAGCGATCAAGAGCTGTCGTCGAAGCAGTCGACAGATTTCTTTTTGGGCCAAGATCTCCAACGCATTTCCGAGGCTATTGACAGAATATGGAAAGACGGCAGTTCGCAACAAGAGGCCAATTTTGTTATCAAGGATGGGACCCAACTTCCCTACGAGTTTACCGGCTCAATACTTAAGGATGGCGCGGGTAATACGATTGGCTTTTCTGGAACCGGCAGAGATCTTACCGAGCGCAAGCGGGCGGAGGAGACGCTGAAGCAATTCAACCAGCAACTGGAGTCGGCCGCGGTCCAGGTGAAGGCCCTCATGACCGATGTGATTCAGAAGAGCATATTCACCAACAGGTTCGATAACCCGGGCCTGACCCCCTGCTGGGAAGCGAAGAAGTGCGACAACACCGCTTGCCCGTCCTATCGGAACCACAAGGACCTGCGTTGCTGGCAGGTCGCCGGCACCTTCTGCGGCGGCACAGTTCAAGGTAGCTTCGCGCAGAAACTCGGCGACTGCAGCCTCTGCGAAGTCTACCGACGTGCGCGGGCCAACCCGATCATGGACTTGGGCGAGACGTTTAACACCATGATCGCCATCCTCAACGACCGACAAGAGCAACTGCGGGAGACCAACCAACAGCTCGAGGCGGCTATCGAGCAGGCCAACCGAATGGCCGTAGAGGCCGAATGCGCCAACCAGGCCAAGAGCGAATTCCTGGCCAACATGAGCCACGAGATCCGCACCCCGATGACCTCGATCCTGGGATACACGGACCTCCTGATGGACGATTCGCTCGGTGCCACCGACCGCAAAACCTTCCTGACGACCGTGCGACGCAACGGCGAGCAACTACTGCAATTGATCAACGACATCCTGGACCTCTCGAAGATCGAGGCTGGCAAGATGGTGATGGATTTCGGGCCGTGCCACCTCCCCTCCACGGTTGCCGACGTGGCCAGCATGATGCGGCCGCGCGCCGAGCAGCACAGGAGCACCCTTGAGGTCCGCTACACGGGGCCGTTGCCGGAGACCATCCACACCGATGGCGCCAGGCTCCGACAGGTGATCGTCAACCTGGTGGGCAACGCGGTCAAGTTCACGGAGAACGGGAGCATACGGATTGGCGTGTCGTTCTTGCCGCAATGGCGATCGGGTCAGTCGGCAGTGAGCGTGGAAGTGACGGATACCGGCATCGGCATCCGCCAGGAAGCGCTGGCGCGCCTGTTCGAGCCGTTCGCGCAAGCCGAGAGTTCGACCACCCGGAAGTACGGGGGCACCGGCCTGGGGCTGGCGATCTCCCGCCACATTGTCGCGGCGCTCGGCGGCGAGCTGACGGTGCGTAGCACGCTCGGGGAGGGGAGCACGTTTACCGTCACGGTTCCCACGGGAGACATTGCCGGGGTACACTTGCTCCAATCGCCGGGCGAGGCCATTTGTGAGGGTGAAGCCGGCGCTCGATGGACGCCCGGCGCCGGCGCCCTGCGGGGTGTCAGAATACTGCTCGCCGAGGACAGCATCGACAACCAGGAGTTCCTGCGCACAGTACTTGGCAACGTCGGCGCCGAGGTGGAAGTCGTGGAGAACGGCAGACTGGCCGTCGAGCGAGTCGAGGCGGGCACCTTTGACGTGGTGCTCATGGACATGAACATGCCCGAGATGGACGGATACGAGGCGACAAGGAGGCTCCGCGATCGCGGATGCCAACGTCCGATCCTGGCGTTGACGGCCAACGCGATGACGGGCGACGCCGAGCATTGCCTGGCGGCGGGCTGCGATGCGCATCTTGCCAAACCGATCGACCGCAAGCAACTGATTGAGACGGTGATGCAATACGCCATGTCCAAGACCAGCCAGACCGACGCACCCACGGCAAGTCCAAGCCGGGCCGTGAGCCCCGGCCGAAGTGAGGGGATCGCGTCCCAGTTCGCCGACGATCCCCAGCTTGCCGACATTCTCCCGGGGTTCGTCGAGCGACTTCCCGGCCAGTTGGAGGCGTTGTGTAAGGCCCTGGAAGAAGAAAGGCTTGAGGACGCTGAGCGGCTTGCTCATCGAATCACGGGCGCGGGAGGCAGCTACGGGTACCCGACGCTCAGCGAGGCGGCCAGGTCGCTGGAACTCGCGGCCAAAACCCAGGACGTAGGCGGAGCGACTGCGGCGCTGGCGGGAGTCAAAGAGGTTTGCGCGGCCATCCAGACGGGTTGGGCAGGCGACACACCGGAGGCCGGTCAATCGTGAAGCGATTGCTGCTGGTGGATGACGACGGCGACTCCCTGGCCGTCGCGCGGGCGCGGCTGGCCGACGATGGGATTGAGATTTCTTGTGCAACCAGTGGCAGGGCAGGACTGGAGGCGGCGAAGTCTCAGAACCCTGATCTGATCTTGCTCGACCTGGACATGCCCGACATGACCGGCTTCGATGTATGCCGGATACTGAAGGCCGACCCGGAGTTGTGCATGATACCGGTCCTGTTCCTCGCCGGATCAGGGACGTCCGCCGACAAGGTTCGCGGGCTGGACTTGGGCGCCGTTGATTACATCACCAAGCCGTTCGACGACTTCGAGCTCAGGGCCCGGGTCCGAGCGGCGATCAGGACCAAGGAGCTTCAGGACCTCCTGATCGAGCATGCGCACATCGATCCCCTGACGGGCCTTCCCAATCGCCGAGCCTTGATGGATCGACTCCAGATGGAGTGGGCCCGGCTGCAGCGGCATGGAGGCGAGCTGTCGTTCATCATGGCCGATATCGACTACTTCAAGCGGGTTAACGACACCTACGGCCACAGCGTCGGTGACAAAGTGCTCCGGGCAGTGGCCAGGACCATCGCCGGACAATGCCGGGAAATCGATTTGCCAGCGCGGTATGGAGGCGAGGAGTTTGCGGTCGTGGTTCCGAACCAGGGGATATCCGGCACAGTTCACCTCGCCGAACGTTGCCGCCGGGAGATAGAGAAGGTCAACCTGCCGGCCAAAGGCGAGCCTATTCGTCCAACGGCGAGTTTCGGAGTGGCCGATGCGGTTGGGGTGCCCAGCGCCGAGCTGTTGGTGGATCGCGCGGATCAGGCCCTGTATCGAGGTAAAGCCACCGGGCGAAATAGGGTCGCGGTGTGGCCGGAAGCGAGTCACTTTTCTTGACGCCTTCTCGGGCGGCGGATTACCGCGAGCGGGTCGCGGGAAACCGTGGGTTGCCGTCCTTCTGGGGCTCTGCGGCCGGCGCTGCCGATCGTCCTACCTTCTTTGCCCGCAATGAGATAGGGACGAACATCGCGAAACCGTCGTCAGTGGCACCAGTATTGCGGCGAGAGAGGCGGCCCGTGTGGCAGGTTTCACGATTATCGAGGCCGCTTCGGAGGGGAACCCTATGACTGCCGGTCATGCCCGGGTGAAGCCGGAACTGGAATTCTTGGCACAGATGGACGTGGCGCCGGATCGGAAGACGATCCTGGACTGCATGCAGTGCGGCATGTGCAGCGGGAGTTGCCCCCTGGGGGAGGCGATGGAGTATCCCCCGCGGCGGATGATCCTCGAGGCCAGGGCGGGGAACCTGGCCGAGGTGCTCAAGAGTCCCTCGCTTTGGATGTGCATCGGATGCTACACCTGCTCGCGGCGCTGCCCGCGGGCGGTCGAGTTGACCGACGGCATGTGGCCGGCGATGCGCGACAAGGCGATGCAGGAAGGGATTCAGCCGCCGGCGGAACTTCAGGAGGCCTTCCAGAAGGTTTTCAAGTACGGAAATTCGCTGGGCGAATCGCCGCGCAAACGGATGGCCTGGGCGGAGAATCTGGACGTGCCGGTCCGCGACCTGTCGAAAGAGCGGGCCCCCGTCGAAGTCCTCTGGCTCGTCGGCGACTATCCCGCCTATTATCCGCGGAACCGGACGGTGACTCGGGCGTTCGCGCGCATCCTGACCGCGATGGGCATTCGCTGGGGCGTGCTGGGAAACAAGGAGCGGACCATCGGCGATTGCGACCGCCTCTTCGGCGAGGAGGGGCTCTTCGAGTCGTTGGTCGAGTACAATCGCAAGCTGCTGGACGAACAGCAGTTCGAGACCATCGTCCTGTTGGACCCGCACGGCTACCGCGCCCTGGAAAAGTTCTATCCGCGATTCGGGGCGAAGTATCCCGTCGAGCACTACACGACCTTCCTGGCCGACCGGATCGACCAGATCAAAACGCTCTTGGTGAAGCCGGTGACGGCGACGGCGACGTATCACGACAACTGCTGCGTGGGCCGCCGCTGCGGCTGCTTCGATCCGCCGCGGACCCTGCTCGGGGCGATCCCGGGCGTGACGCTGGTGGAGATGGAGCACAACCGGCAGGACGCCCTGTGTTGCGGCGGGGGGGGCGGGGGCATGTGGCTGGACGGCCACATCGCCGCCCACGGCGGCACGCGGCTGAGCGATCGGCGAGTCCGCGAGGCCGCCGCCACGCAAGCCGGCGTGCTCGCCGTCTCCTGCCCGTTCGAACTGTCCCGCTTCGAGGACTCCGCCAAGGTCGCCGGCCTGGACGGCCAATTGAAGGTCCGCGATTTGATCGAGTTGCTGGCCGAGTCGATGGATTTGGGTGAAAGGGGAACGTCATGAAGATTGCCGTGGTGGTCCGGCAGGTGCCGGACCTGATCGAGCCGGTGGAGATCGCCGCGTCGGAAAAGACCATAGACCTTTCCAGCGCGACGTTCCGGGCCAACGAGTCCGACGAGTTCGCGCTGGAGCAGGCGATCCTCGTCAAGGAGAAGTCCGGAGGCACGGTTTCCGTGGTCGCGCTGGACTTCGGCGAGGTGGACAACACGCTCTACACGGCAGCGGCAAAGGGGGCCGACCGGATCCTCAAGATCTCGTATGGCGAGGAGCTGCCCCCGGCGCCGAAACAGGCCGCGGCAGCCTATGCCGCGGCGATTCGCGTGTTGCAGCCTGACCTGGTCCTGGTGGGCAGTTACGCCCATGATGAACTGGAGAGCACGCTGGCTCCCTTGCTGGCAGGGGAGCTGGGCTTGCCGTTCGTGGGCGTCGTGCGCGGAGTCCAGCCGTCGGCCGACGGGGCCTCGGCGACCGTCTTCAAGGAGTTCCCCGGGGCCGCGCTGGCCAGGATGACCGTCAAGCTGCCGGCCCTGCTGGGCATTCTGAGCGCCGAGGAGCCGCCGCGCTATGCACCGGTCAGCCGCATCCGCGCCGCCATGAAGACGGCAAAGATCGAAGACGAGGAGGCGGCGGTCCCCGCGCCCGCCTCCGCGGTCGCGGTCGAGCGGCTCCATCACCCGGCGGCGGGCCAGCGGGCCGAAATCCTGGAAGGACCGGTGGAAGACGTCGCCGCCAGAATCCTTTCCATCCTTAAGGAAAAAGGAGTCTGCAAGTGAGCGATCAAGACATCTTGAAAGAAAAAGGAGTCCGCAAGTGAGCGCTCAAGATATCCTTGTCGTGGCCGAGGCGGGGTACCCGCTTGCGGGTCGCGGCCTGCTGGCCGACGTCTCGGCCGAAATGCTCGGCGCCGCCCGGCAGCTTGCCGGGGACACCGGGGGCAAGGTCATCGCCATCCTGCTCAGCGCCGACGGCTCCGCTTATGCCGCCGGCCTGTCGGCCGCGGATCGCATCCTGTTGGTGAACGATCCCCTGCTGGCGGGCTTTTCGCCCGAGCCCTACGTCGCGGTGCTCAAGAGCATCATTGAAGCGGAGACCCCGCGGGCCGTGCTCGTGGCCAGCACGTCGGTCGGTCTGGACGTGGCTCCACTGTTGGGTGCGAAGCTGGATGCCCCGGTCGTCAATGGGTGCCGGAGCGTTTCCGTCCAGGACGGCGTCTTGAAGGTGACGGCCGGTTTCTGCGGGGGCAAACTGCTGGCGGACGTGGCGATTACGGCCGCGCCGGCGATCTTGCTGGTCGCTTCCGGGGCGTTCCGGCCGACGGACCAGAAGGGCGCCGCGGTGGTCGAGACCCGGCAGAGCCCCGTGCCGCTGGTGCCGGGAGCGGTCGTGTTCGAGCAGATGATCCTGCCGGCCGCCGGTGACGTTGACATCACGCAGCAGGACGTCGTGGTGGCCGTGGGCCGCGGCATTCAGCAGCGGGAGAACCTGGAGGTCGCCGAGGAGCTGGCCCAATCGCTGGGCGGAGCGGTCGCGGCCTCCCGGCCGATCGTCGACCAGGGCTGGCTCCCCGCGACACGGCAGGTCGGAAAGTCGGGGATGATCGTCAAGCCGAAATGCTTCATGGCGCTGGGCATCAGCGGGGCGCCCGAGCACGTCGAAGGAATGAAAGATTCAGCTTTGATCATCGCCGTGAACACGGACCCCAACGCGCCGATCTTCGACGTCGCGCATTACGGCGTCGTGGCCGACCTGCTGGACGTTGTGCCGGCGCTCTGCGAAGCGATCAAAGGCTCGTAAATAAGAGGCGGACGATGTTCTACCACGAAAACACTCTTCTTCTGGCCGCCCTGCCGACGTCGGAGAAGTTATACGGCGTCTATGGGGCCGTGTGGTTGATGATCCTGGTCGCCTTGGCCTCGGCCGCCTTCGGGCATCGCATGTACTGCCTGATCCGCGTGCTGGCTTGCGGTCGGCGCGAGAACCGGCTGGACCACCCGGTCCAGCGGGCAGCCCTGTTCCTGAAGGAAGTCCTCGCCCAATCGCGGATGTGGACCGGCGAGTCGATCATCAACTGGGCCCACCCGCTGATCTTCTGGGGATTCTGCTGTTTCGTCCTCGCTTCGGCCTTGATGTTCACGGGCGGGATGCTCGATCCGTGGCTGCCCGCCGCCTGGCACATCCCGCAGGCCGAGGAGATCCCCGTGCTGGGCACGATCGTGGATGCCTTCGCGGTGCTGGTCCTGGCGGCGCTGGCGGCCTCCTCGTTCCGCCGCTATATCTTGGCGCCTCGCGGCCTGCAGCGGACCTGGGATGCCACGATCGTCGTATCGCTCATCGCGGCACTGATGGTCACGTTCGTGTTGTCGGAGGCGGGCAGCCGCGTCCGCGATGCGGCCGCCGTGGCGGCGGGCGAGCACGCCGAGGGCTGGGGCCAAACCTTTCTGCCCGCCGGCATCGTCACGGCCAAGGCGTTGCGGACCGCGGGCATGGACTGGCAGGGCGTGGCGACGCTGGGCCTGGCCTGCTGGTGGATCCACCTCTTTATCCTGCTTTTCTTCCTGGTTTATCTGCCCCGGTCGAAGCACATGCACCTGATCTGGGCCCCCTTCGCGGTGTTCTTTGGCGAGTTGCCGCGGAAGAAGGGGGTGCTCGGGCCGCCCGCCGCGCCGGAAGAAACCGCGGCAGCCCAGGATGCGTCCAAGGCCGCCGAAGCGGGCTTGCCGGTGCTGAGCCAGTTGGGCACGTTCACCTGGCGGCAACTAATGAACGCCTACACCTGCGCCGAGTGCGGCCGCTGCGAGCGGGCCTGTCCCGCCAACGCCAGCGGGGCCCGGCTCTCGCCCCGGCAAGTGGTCCATGACTTGAAGGAGTTCGTGCTGGGCGAGGGGATTGCCGCGGTCCGCGGCAAGGCCCAGGGCCCGGGCGCTAAAGGGGACAGTCCCATTTTCGCGACCATGCTTCGCACGGTGCCCGCGAAAACTGGGGCAGTCCCCCCCAGGCAGTTGATCGGCGGCATGGTCGAGCCGGAGGCCCTGTGGGACTGCACGACCTGCTACGCGTGCATGGAGGTGTGTCCGGTCCGCAACGAGCACGTGCCGCTGGTGGTCGAGATGCGCCGCAAGCTGGTCGAGCGCGGCACGGTGGACGCCCGCCTCCAGGACACGCTCATGTCGCTTCAGCGGTACGGCAATTCCCTGGGCGCCTCGCCGCGGAAGCGGTTCGACTGGGCCAAGGACCTGCCCCAGCCGTTGAAGGACGCGGAGAAGGAGCCGGTCGAGACGCTCTGGTTCCTGGGCGATTACGCGGCCTTTCATCCGTCGTCCGCCCGCGTCTCGCGGATGGTGGCCCTGCTGTTCTACGGGATGGGCCTGGACTTCGGGTGCCTGCTGCGGAGCGAGAAGTCGGCCGGCAACGACGTGCGGCGGGCGGGCGAGGAGGGCCTGTTCGAGATGCTCGCCGAGCAGAACATGAAAGCCCTCGGCAAGGCCCAGTTCCAGCGGATCGTGACGACCGATCCCCACACGTACCACGTGCTGAAGCACGAGTATCCGCGGTTCGGGCTGGACAAGCCGGTCTACCACTATTCGGAAATCCTGGACGAGGCGCTCCGCCAGGGCCAGTTGCGGCTCAAGCAGAAACTCGAGGGCACCGCCGTGCTGCACGACGCCTGCTACCTGGGCCGGTACAACGGCATTTACGATCCGCCGCGGCGCGTCGTGGATGCCCTGGGGCTCAGGCGGCTGGAGATGCCGCGGAGCCGCGAGCACAGTTTCTGTTGCGGCGCCGGCGGCGGCAAGATCTGGATGGAAGACGATCCGGCGGTCAAGGAGCGGCCCGCCGTGCTGCGGATCCGCGAGGCCCTGGCGATGGAAGGCGTCACGCACTTCGTCGTGGCCTGTCCGAAAGACCTGGGGATGTTCGAGGACGCCGTGAAGACGACAGGCCAGGAGGGCCGCCTGAAGGTCGTCGATTTGGGAGAACTCGTTTTCGAGGCAAGCTAATACGACAATTCGTTTCGTTTAGCGGGCGGGCTCGCCCGCCGCGCGGTGCGCAGAAAAAGCCATGCCCCAACGGCGGGCAAGCCCGCCCGCTAAACAACAGGGCGAACGGAGAGAACCTATGGCCGAGAAGATCGGCGTTTACGTCTGTCATTGCGGC